>CAYONR010000021.1:0-14759 GCA_964405365.1 uncultured Halanaerobiaceae bacterium | reverse complement strand
AATAGATCGAGGTCTTCTCTCTCTTCCCTTTGCATCTTTGAAGGTGGGACACACATCCTACATTCTTATATCTTTTAATTATCTCTGCATTGGGCAGAGATTTTTTGTTTTTGTGGGGAATTTGAGAATTTTTGAAAATTAAAGTTTTATATATAGTATTATTTAATAGTATAGAAAATTTCAAAATATTTATTGCTAATTATTCTTGCAATTGAGTATTAAAAAGAGTTATGATATAATTAAAGGTCAATAATAGTCAAACCTGATATTTTGGAGGGTTCAAAAATGGCAAATTTATCTGATGAAATTGAAAAACATTTAAATGAATTAATTAATGAATATCAGGGTAAAATTAAAATTAAAAGAAATAAGTTAGCAGATGAATTTAATTGTGCTCCTTCTCAAATAAATTATGTTTTAAATACTCGTTTCACTTCTGAAAAAGGTTATATAGTTGAAAGTCAAAGAGGAGGCAGTGGATTTATAAGAATAATTAAGATTTCAATTGATTCTGCTGATGATTTATTGAGAAGGCTTTTAGTTAGAGTTGATCAACCTCTTAGCAAGAGAGAAGCAGAAGGAATTATTGATAGGTTATATGATCATCAGATAATTAATAATAGAGAGAAAAAATTAATGGAAACAGTTTTCCATAGAAAGTCATTGAAAGTCGAAAATTCTTCAAGAGATTATTTAAGAGGTAATCTTATGAAATCAATGCTTGAAGTTATTTTAAAAACTGAATTAGATTAATTTCATATTATTTTGGAGGTGTTTTAAATGTTTGATAGATTTACTGAGAGAGCAAGAAAAGTTTTAAAGTATGCTGAAGAGGAAGCAAGATCTTTAAAGCATAATTATATTGGAACAGAGCATATTTTATTAGGTTTGATAAAAGAAGAAGAAGGGATAGCAGGTTCAACCTTAAGTGACTTAGGAATTACTTTAGATAAAGTTAGAAAGAAAGTAAAGAATATTATTGGAGAAGGCAATCAGAAAAAAGAATCTATAAAGTCTATCGGTTTAACTCCTAGAACGAAAAAAATATTAAATCTTTCTATGGATGAAGCTAGAAGGTTAGATCACAATTATATTGGGACTGAGCATATATTACTTGCCTTAATAAGAGAAGGGGAAGGTGTTGGGATTAATATTATCACCCAATTGGGTGGTGATTTAGATGATATTCGTGATGAAATATTAGATTTGATTGGAGGAAATAAATCGCGATCTGCGGTTGTTTCAGAAGGAAAGGGAGGCACTCCTAACCTTGATGAATATAGCCGTGATTTAACTGCACTTGATAAAGAGGGCAAATTAGATCCTGTCATTGGCAGAAACAAAGAAATACAAAGAGTTATTCAGGTATTAAGTAGAAGAACTAAAAATAACCCTGTTTTAATTGGTGAACCTGGAGTTGGTAAGACAGCAATTGTAGAAGGCCTTGCTGAAAGGATAAATAAAGAAGACGTTCCTGAACTTTTATTAAATAAAAGAGTTATTTCTTTAGATTTGAGTGCTATGGTTGCTGGAACTAAATATAGAGGTGAATTTGAAAAAAGATTGAAATCAGTAATGAACGATATTCAAAAAAGTGGAGATGTCCTACTCTTCATTGATGAACTTCATACTTTAATTGGTGCTGGAGCTGCCGAAGGTGCTATTGATGCAGCTAATATTTTAAAACCAGCTTTAGCAAGAGGTGAGATTCAGACTATTGGAGCAACTACTTTAGATGAGTATAGAAAGTATTTTGAAAAAGATGCTGCATTAGAAAGACGTTTTCAATCTATTATGATTGAAGAAAATTCTGTTGAGGAGTCAATTGAAATATTAAAAGGTTTAAGAGACTCTTATGAAGCTCATCATAGGGTTCAAATAACTGATGATTCCATTACTTCTGCAGTTAAATTATCTGACAGATATATTCAGGATAGATTTTTACCTGATAAAGCAATTGATTTAATTGATGAGGCTTCATCGAAAGTAAGGTTAAGCAATAATGTTAGACCAGATGAATTTAAAGAGATCAATGGTCAACTTGATGAGGTTAAAAAGGAAAAAGAAGCTGCGGTTGAAAACCAGGAATTTGAAAAAGCAGCTAAATTGAGAGATAAAGAAAAAGAATTAGAAAATAAGTATCAAAAATTAAAGGGGGAGTGGGAAACTGAAAAAGATTCGCAAGAAACCAGTGTTTCCCCTGAAGATATTGCTTCTATAGTTTCTAGCTGGACAGGTATACCGGTTGAAAAGCTAGAAGAAAAAGAAAAGTCGCGTTTATTGAAATTGGAAGATAAACTACATGAAAGAGTTATAGGTCAGCATGAAGCAATTAAATCGGTGTCACAGGCAATTAGAAGGGCCCGCTCTGGCTTAAAACCTCCTAAAAGACCCATAGGTTCATTTATGTTTTTAGGACCAACAGGAGTAGGTAAAACAGAACTTGCTCGCTCTTTAGCTGAAGCAATGTTTGACGATGAGGATGCTATGATTAGGCTTGATATGTCTGAGTATATGGAAAAGCATTCAGTTTCTAGAATGGTAGGTTCTCCTCCTGGATATGTTGGTTATGATGATGGGGGACAATTAACAGAGCCTGTGAGAAGGAAGCCATATTCTGTAATATTATTTGATGAAATAGAGAAAGCTCATCCTGATGTATTTAACATGCTTTTACAAATTTTAGAAGATGGTGTTTTAACTGATTCTCATGGTAGAAATGTAGACTTTAATAATGCTGTTATAATAATGACATCCAATGTGGGTGCTAATATGATTAATAATCAGGCTTCTTTAGGATTTAAAGCAGGCAAAGATGAAAGTCAAAAAGAGTATGAAGCTATGAAAGAGAAGGTTATGGATGATTTGAGGAAGACTTTTAGACCAGAGTTTATTAATAGACTAGATGAAACGATAGTCTTTCATTCATTGAGTAAAGAAGAAATAAAAAGTATTGTTGAATTAATGTTGGAAGATCTAGAGGAGAGGCTTTCAGAAAAGAATTTAGAGATTGAATTATCAGAAAGTGTAAAGGGGAAATTAGCAGAGGACGGTTACGATCCAGATTACGGTGCAAGACCTTTAAGAAGATCTATTCAAAAACTAATTGAAACTCCTCTTTCTGAAAAGTTAATTGCAGGAGAATTTGTAGATGGTGATAAGATAAAAGTGGAAACTGATGAAGACAATAATTTGGTTTTCAGTAAATGATAGAATGAATTACTGGATAGCTTATGCTATCTTGTAAGAACACTTTAGAAATGATATAATTATTATGTTAATAAATAAATAAAATGCAAAATATTCAAGTAGGTGATTTGTCTATTGGCTAAACCAAAAAAGTATTATAAATGTACTGAATGCGGCTATAAATCCTCTAACTGGATGGGGAAGTGTTCCAGCTGTGATAGTTGGAACACTTTTGTTGAATATATTGAAAATAAAGATAAAAATTCTGCTAAAAATATTTCTAGTGATATTACTGTCAAACCTTTAGTTGAAGATTCTATTGAAACAGATGATGAAAGAATTACTGTAAATATAAAAGAGGTTGACAGAGTTTTAGGTGGAGGATTAGTAAGAGGTTCATTAGTTTTACTTGGTGGAGAACCTGGTATAGGTAAATCTACTTTGACGTTACAAATAGCTGATAAATTAGCTAAAAATAATAATAAGATTTTATATATTTCAGGGGAAGAATCAGTGAATCAGATTTCTATTAGAGCAAAAAGGCTTAATGCTTTTAATGATAATATTTTTATTATGTCTATTACAGATATTAATAGTATTCATGAACATTTAAATGGTTCTGATTATAATCTTGTGATTGCTGATTCAATCCAAACAATATATGATTCTCAGTATGATTCATCACCTGGTAGTACTGTTCAAATTAGAGAAGTTACATCTTCTTTTATGAGTTTTGCAAAAAACGAAAATGTGCCAGTTATTATTATTGGTCATGTAACTAAGAAAGGTCAGATAGCAGGGCCTAAATTAATGGAGCACATGGTAGATACTGTTTTATATTTGAGTGGTGAAAGTAATAATTATAGATTATTAAAAGGTCATAAAAACAGATTTGGTTCAGTAGAAGAAGTTGGCGTTTTTTCAATGGATGGGGATGGACTAGGTGAAGTTGAAAATCCTTCAAATTTATTTTTGAGGGAAAGGCCAACTAATTCATCGGGATCTACAGTAGTTCCTATTTCTGAAGGGAATAGAGTTATCTTAGTTGAGTTGCAGGCATTAGTTGCTTCTAGCAATTATGGGAATCCTCAGAGGATTGCTTCTGGTATTGACAGAGGTAGAGCAAATCTCATATTAGCAGTTTTAGAGAAGAGACTGGGTTTAAATCTCTCAGAAAGAGATGTTCATTTTAATATTGTTGGTGGTTTAAATGTTAAAGAGCCTGCTCTCGATCTGGCTTTAGCTGCTGCAATTATTTCTAGTTATTTAGATTATAATATACCATCAGATGTAGTTTTTTTTGGTGAAATAGGTTTGAGTGGTGAGGTTAGATCTGTTCAGGCGGATAATAATAGAATAAAAGAAGCAAAAAAGATGGATTTTAAACAGGTGGTTTTACCAAGAGGTAATATACAGGGTAAATCACCTAAAAATATTCATTTGCATCCTATTTCTAATGTAAATGAATTATTTAATCTTATCAAAAATGATTTTTAATTAAGGAGGTGGCCAAATGGACAGAGGTGATGATATTATGTATGATATCCTACATATAATAGCCCCTGGTACAGTTTTTAGAGAAGGTTTAGAAAATATTCTTAGGGCTAAAACAGGCGGTTTAATTGTAGTAGGAGATAATGATGAGATAATGAGTACTGTTGATGGTGGTTTTAATATTAATGCAGACCTTACTCCTGCTAGATTATATGAATTAGCTAAAATGGATGGAGCAATTATATTGAATAAACAGGCGGATAAAATTCTAATTGCAAATGCTCAATTGGTTCCTGATTATAGTATTTCTTCGCAGGAGACTGGTACAAGACATAGAACTGCTGAAAGGGTTGCCAAACAGACAGGAGAATTGGTTGTTTCTATTTCTCAAAGGCGAGATGTTATAACTTTATATAAAGAAAATTCAAAAAGAGTTTTAGAAGATATTAGAGTTGTTTTATCCAAAGCTAATCAAGCAGTCCAGACATTGGACAAATACAGATCTGTTTTGGATCAGTCATTAACCAATCTTAGTGCTCTTGAATTTGAAGATTTAGTAACTATAGCGGATGTTGTTACTGTAATTCAAAGAGCAGAAATGGTTCTTAAAATACAGAAAGAAATTGAAAAATATATTACTGAACTTGGTTCTGAAGGAAGATTGGTAAAAATGCAGTTGGAGGAATTGGTTACAAATGTTAGGCAGGAGACAATTCTTTTAATTAGAGATTACATTAATTATGAGGAAGAAGAGCCTGATGCAGAAGAATTATTAGATGAACTGACTGATTGGTCTTCTGATGAAATGCTTGCTACTGGCACAATTAGTAAAACCCTTGGACTTGGTGGGAGTGTTAATTCAATGGATTTATCTATATCACCAAGAGGTTATAGATTATTAAGAAAGATACCTAGACTTCCGATGCCGGTTATTGAAAATTTAGTTGATGAATTTGAAAATCTTGAGGCTGTAATAAATGCCACTTCTGATGAATTAGATGATGTTGATGGAATTGGAGAAGTAAGGGCTAGATCTATTAGAGAAGGTTTAAGACGTTTAAGAGACCAGGTACTTTTAGATAGACATATCTAATAAACGTAGTTGATTGACAGTAGTTATTTCAAATGATAAAATTATTTTAGGACTTTTATGCCTATAAATAAAGGGAGCTGATCTATTTGAGATTTGAGATAGGAGATAAGATTGTATACCCTAATCATGGGGCAGGAACTATTATTGGAATTGAAACTAAAGAGATTTTAGGTGAAGAGAAACAATATTATATAATGGAGTTGCCTATAGGAGACATGAGGGTGATGATTCCTCTTGACAAGATAGATGAAATAGGTGTTAGAGGCATTATTGATGAAGAAGAAGCTGATCAAATTTTAGCTCTTCTTAAAGGAGATAAAAGTAAAATGTCTCAAAATTGGAATCGGAGATATCGGGCAAACATGGAAAAGTTAAAGACTGGAGACATTTATGAAGTCGGTGGAGTAGTAAGAGATTTAACGATTAGAGATGACGAAAAGGGTTTATCTACTGGCGAAAAGAAAATGCTTAGCAATGCCAGACAAATTTTGATTAGTGAATTAGTATTGGCAAAAGATATGGATGAAGAAGAAGTAATAAACATTATTGACAATGCATTTAATGATAACCCCAATATTGAAGAGGAAGAAGAAGAGTAGAAAATTAAAAATAATAGTAAAGGGGGGTGAATATATTTGTGTTCAAAAAAGTTATAAGATTTATTTTGACTATTGCTGGTGCAATAATTGGTTATAATTTAGTTGTAATGATGGGAATCTCCCATGACTTGGCTTTTGAATTTAATAAAATAAATGAAATTTTTACAAGCACACAGTTTATTGGTATAATAGCTGGCGGTTTAGTCGGCTTTTTTGTTTTTGCAATTATAGTAGAAAAAATATTAAATTATTTTCTTAGTTTTGAAAATAAATTTAAAGAAATAACATGGGAAAAATCTATAGTTGGGATAATTGGGTTAATAATTGGCTTAATATTTGGTGCTTTAATAAATTTTGCATTTTCAATTCCCAAAATTCCGAGGCTAGGGATGCCGGTTCAAATAGTTATTAATGTTGTTTCTGCATATTTAGGCTTTTCTCTAGCCATTAGTAAAGAAGACCTGATAACTGATTTTTTATTTGCTCAAAGCAAAAATTTATCTAATAATTATAATGAAAAAACAGATTTAACTGCAAACAAGATTTTAGATACTAGTGTTATTATTGATGGTAGAATTGCAGATATCTGTAAAACAGGCTTTGTTGAGGGTTCTTTGATAATACCGGAATTTATTTTAGAAGAACTAAGACATATTGCTGATTCTTCAGATGTTTTAAAGAGAAATAGAGGCCGTCGAGGCTTAGATATATTAAAACAGATGCAGAAAGATGAAGTTATTAATGTTGAAATAGTAAATAAAGATTTTGAAGAGATAGTTGAAGTTGATAGTAAACTTGTGAAACTAGCTAAAATAATGTCAGGAATTATAGTTACGAATGATTACAATCTTAATAAAGTAGCTGATTTACAGGGGGTAAGGGTTTTAAACATTAATGAACTTGCTAATGCCGTTAAACCAGTAGTATTACCTGGTGAAGAAATGGAAGTTAGAGTAATTAAAGAAGGAAAAGAAGATGGCCAGGGTATTGGTTATTTAGACGATGGCACAATGATAGTTGTTGATGAAGGCATAAAATATATTGGCGAAGAGGTTAATGTTCTTGTAACCAGTATTTTACAGACTGCTGCTGGTAGAATGATTTTTGCAAAATTAAAAGATTGAGGGATAATATGAATTTATCATTGATAGTTGCATCTGCAGGTGAAGGCAGTAGAATGAAAATGAATAAAAGAAAACAAAACATACCTATTTATAATAAACCTTTATTATGGCATACATTAAATTCATTTTTAAATAATAAAATAAAATTTTCTAATATTTATATAATGGTTAACAAGAAAGATATTGATTATACAAGAAATCAAATTATACCGAATTTATATTTTGATAAAGATATTAATATAAATGTTTTGCCTGGTGGAAACTCTAGAGTTGAGACAATAAAAAATGGAGTTAATAATTTAAGTAAACTTACTGATTATGTTTTAATTCATGATGGTGCTCGTCCTTTTATAGATGAGGATTTATTAAATAGATTAATAACTGCATTGAAAAATTACAATGCAGTTATTCCTGCTGTATCAGTTAAAGATACAATTAAAGTGAAAAATAATAATAGCCTGGTGGATAATACTTTGGACAGAGATAGTTTGGTTGCTGTTCAGACCCCCCAGGCTTTTTCTTATAAAATTATAAGAGAAGCTTATAAAAACATTGATCAGATAGAAGGAAAGATATACGATGATTCTTTACTTGTTGAAAGACTAGGGGAACCTGTAAAAATTGTTGTAGGAGATTATGATAATTTCAAAATAACGACTAAAGAAGATTTAGAGAAGGCAGAGTATTTAATTAAAAGGAGGGGGTTTAGATAAATTGAGGGTTGGCACAGGTTTTGACGTTCATGAATTTAATGAAGATTCCTCTCTAATATTAGGTGGATGCAAAATTGATTTCAAGTTAGGTTTAGCAGGTTATTCAGATGCAGATGTTTTGATTCATTCGATAATAGACTCTGTTTTAGGTGCTGCCGGGCTAGGAGATATTGGTGATCATTTCCCTCCTGGCAACAAGAAATATCTGGATATTTCTAGTATAATTCTTTTAGAAGAAACTGCAAAATTATTAGAAAATAATGATTACAAGATAGTAAATATTGATTCTACAATTATAGCTGAGAAGCCTAAGTTATCAACTTATAAAAGAAAAATGCAAAATAATATTTCAAAAGCATTGAAAATTAGTAATGAAAAGGTTAATATTAAAGCTACAACAACGGAAAAATTAGGTTTTGTTGGCAGAGGAGAAGGGATTGCCTGTCAAACTGTAACTCTAATTGATTAACCGTATTTATTTATAAATGAAAATGGATGAAATATTCTAATTAAGGAGAGTGAAAAAAATGTTAGTTAAAGATATAATGACTAAGAATCCGATTACAATAACGGAAAATTCAACTTTACTTGAAGCGGAAAGATTATTATCTATTAATAAAATAGGCCGTTTAATAGTTACTGATAAAAATAATAAAGTCGTTGGTATAATTACAGATGGAGATTTTATGGAAAAAGAGGATTTGCAGGCAAGTATCTCACCACTCGTATCTCGTGACTTAATTAAAATTAGTAAAGAGGCATCGGTTAAGGAAGCATCTCAATTAATCTCGGATCATCAGATAGGTGGTCTGCCTGTATTTTCAGATGGAGAGTTAGTTGGTATTATTACTGCTCAGGATATCGTGGAAGGCTATGTGAGACAGGATAAGAAAAATGTAGATATGGATAAAAGTAAAATAACACCTGAGAGTGCCGCTATTTATTTATCAATGACTAGAAGTAGGGAATATGAAGAATATTGGCTTGATAAAATACAGGGTTATGGTTATAAAGGGGCTATTACTCAGACAGGTGCAAGTGCAGAAAAGTTGCCTATTAAGCTAAGAGAGAGCAGCACTGTTGCTGCTATAGCTAGAGAAGTAATTGATGAGAATATAAGAGAAAAAATGGCTGTTTCTAACGCAGTAAAAGATGCTTACAGTCAGCTATCATTAATAAATCCTGGTCTTGGAGGCGGATTTAAGATTGCAATTGTTAGAGGAAAAGACTATGTTACAGTAGCGATTTTTGGGAAGTTTGGCCATGCTTTAGTAGATGGCACAGAACAGTTGACAGTTGGAACTAGTGTAATATAATTAATATGATAATATTTATATAGGAGTGATTAATTCAAATGTCTAATATGAGATTAAGATTTCCACCTAGCCCTACAGGTAAAATTCATGTTGGTAATATAAGAACTGCTTTGTTTAACTGGATTTGGGCAAGGAAAAATAATGGAGAATTAGTTTTGAGACTTGAAGATACTGATGCTAAAAGATCCACAAAAGAATTTGAAGATGTTATAATTAAAGAACTTAACTGGCTAGGGCTAGATGTTGATGAAGGAGTAGGTGCAGGAGGCGAATATGGCCCCTACAGACAGTCAGAAAGAAGAGAACTATATAATAAATATATTAATCAGTTATTAGAAGAAGATAAAGCGTATAAATGTTACTGTAGCCAGGAAGAACTCGATAAAATGAGAGAAGAACAGAAAAAAGCTGGCGAAATACCTCATTATGATGGGCGCTGCAGGAATACGGAAGACAAAGATGCTGATAATTATGTTGTTAGATTTAAAATGCCGCTTGAGAATGAAAAAATCGTTGTTGATGATTTAATTAGAGGAAAAGTTGAATTTAATAGTGAAGAATTTGATGATTTCGTAATTAAAAAATCAGACGGCATGGCCACTTATAATTTTGCAGTTGTTATAGATGATGCTCTTATGAAGATTTCTCAGGTTATAAGAGGAGAAGATCATTTATCTAATACTCCAAAGCAGATAATGATTTATAAAGCTCTTGGTTTTGAGCTACCTAAATTTGCTCATCTGCCATTAATTTTAGATGAAGATAAAGCTAAATTAAAGAAAAGATCTGATGATGATGCAGTTTATGTTGGAGAATTCAGACGGAAAGGTTATCTTCCTGAAGCATTATTTAACTTTCTGGCTTTATTAGGCTGGTCTCCTGGTGATGAAGAGGAGATAATGGATAAAGATGAAATAGTGGGGAAATTTGATTTATCCAGAGTTAATAAGAGTGGGGCAGTTTTTGATGTAGAGAAGTTGAACTGGATGAATAATCAGTATATCCAGGCGATGGATTTAAATAGGCTTTATGATCTTTCTATTCCTTATTTAATTGATGCTGGATATATTGATTCTAAAGATGCTGTAGATAAAGATCGTCTGTTAAAGATATTAGATCTCACTAGAGATGGGTTGGATTATTTAGAACAGTTGTCAACAGAGGCTGAACTATTCTTTACTGAGTTTGAGTTTGAAGATATTGAATCTGCCAAAGAAGAGATAAATGATCCTGAAGTAAAAGATGTATTAAATGGTTTGATTGAAGAATTTAATGCTCTTGAAGATTTTTCAAGTGATAATATTAAATCCGTTTTTAATAAAGTTAGAAAAGAGACAGGTGTTGGAGGAAGAAAGTTTTACCATCCACTTCGGATGGCTTTAACTGGAAGAGGTTCCGGACCTGATTTAGTTAGTTTTTCTGAAATAATTGGTAAAGAAGAAGTTATAAATAGGTTAAATAAATCACTGAAGTTAGTTACTAGCTGATTTAGATAAAGTAGGGGGTATAAATTGAAAGTTTATAATACCATTACTGGTCAAAAAGAGGAATTAAAGACTCAAGAACCTGGTGAAGTCAAAATGTATGTTTGTGGTTTGACTGTTCAAAACTACTCTCATATAGGCCATGTTCGTGGAGCAATAAATTATGATGTTATAAAAAGATATTTAAAGCATAAAGGTTATGATGTTAGTTATATACAGAACTTTACTGATATAAATGAAAAAATTGTTAAAAGAGCTGAAGAAGAAGGAATAGCTCCTATGGAACTGGCTAATAAATATTCTAAAGCTTATATAAATGATCTAAAAAGACTTAATGTAGAAATGCCTGACGAATTTTGTAGAGTTTCTGAAAATATTGATAAAATCATTGAAATCATAGATACTTTGATAAGTAAAGGTCATGCTTACGAATCTGAAGGAAATGTTTACTTTAGTGTAGAAAGTTTTGATGATTATGGTAAATTATCAGGAAGGAATATTGATGAGATGGAGGCTGGATCCAGGGTTGATGTTGATGAAAACAAAAAGCATCCTATGGATTTTGCTCTCTGGAAAAAATATGAAGATGACCCTACCTGGGATAGCCCATGGGGCAAAGGATGGCCAGGATGGCATATAGAATGTTCAGCAATGTCGATGAAGTATTTAGGAGGTTCAATTGATATTCATGGTGGTGGCACTGATTTAGTATTTCCTCATCATGAAAATGAAATAGCTCAATCTGAAGCTTATTCTGGAGAAAAACCTTTTGTGAAATACTGGCTTCATAATGGCACAGTTGATATGTCTGGTGAAAAAATGTCGAAATCAATTGGAAATACTTATTGGACTAAAGATCTTTTAGAAGAGTTTTCTTCAGATGAGATAAGATATTATATTTTGACTAAGCATTATAGAAGTCCTATAAATTTTTCAATTGGAGAATTGAAAAACTCGATTAAAAGTTTAAAAAAATTAATATCAACTCTAAGTCAATTGGATAAGGTTATTGACAATTATAAGAAAAATCGAGATAATGATTTTATACAGGAGGATTTTATTGACATCATAAAAAATCATAGGACGGAATTTGAAGAGGCTATGGATGATGATTTTAATACAGCTAAAGCTATCTCTGTGCTCCATAGTTTATCAAAGGAGATAAATAGCTTTATTAATTCTCCTGAATTCAAGCCTAATGATAATAATATATTTATATTAAAAGAAGCAAGAAGATTATTCAGTGCATTTGCTGATATTTTAGGGCTTGAATTAGAACCGAACCTGGCAGGTTTTGAAGATAGAGAAAAATTTAGTAAGATAATGAATATATTAATTGATGCCAGAGAAAAGGCTAGAGATAATAGCTATTACGATTTAGCTGATAAAATTAGAGATGATTTGGATAAGATTAATATTAGATTAAAAGATACTCCTAGGGGAACAACCTGGGAATACATTGGGGATGAATGCGATGATAGTTAAACCTTCTGCTGAACTGATAGATTATACTGATGATCCAGAGATGAATGTGGCTGTAGCTGCTAGGCTATGTTATTCAGAAAAAGGAAATCAGGAAATTCGAGAAAGTTTAGATAAAGAGAAAAAAGATGATTTAATTAAGAAGATTCTTGATTTAGGTCATTATTCGACTTTGGAGCATACGTTTTTTTCTTTTCATATAGTTTGTAGCAGAGTTGCCAGTCATCAATTAGTTAGACAGAGGGTTGGTGTTGCTTATAGTCAAAGATCACAAAGATATGTTAAAGAGGATAATTTTGATTATATAATCCCCCCTAAGATTGAAAATAAAGGACCAGAAGCAGTCAAAGTTTTTAAGGAACATTATGAAAAAAGTAGAGAAACATATAATAAACTTTTAGATAAAGGTATTCCTCCAGAAGATGCAAGGTTTGTTTTACCAGCAGTTAAAACTAACCTGATTGCCTCTTATAATGCTAGATCACTTTATCATTTGTTTTCTCTTAGATGCTGCACCAGGGCACAGTGGGAAATAAGGGATATTGCTAGAAGTATGCTGGAACAGGTGAAGTCTGTTGCTCCATTATTATTCTCCAAAGCTGGCGCTGATTGTGAAGCGAAAGGTATCTGCCCAGAAGGAGATTTGAGTTGTGGCAGGATAGAGAATTTGGATAATTTAAATGGTGATAAGAATGGCTAAAATTATTGGCAGGAATCCTGTAAATGAAGCTATTATTGGTGGAAGAAATATTCATGAGATAATTTTTCAAGAGAAATTGGATACTGGCAGAATAAATGAAATTAAAAAGCTTGCAAGAGAAGAGAAAATTAAAATTAAAGAAGTTTCTGCTATTGAGATTTCCAGAATAGCAGAAAGTGATAATCACCAGGGTGTTGTTGCTCTTGCTGAAGATATTAAATTATATACATTAGAAGAGTTCATAGAAGATTTACCTAAAAGCAATGGTTTTTTATTAAATAAACCAAGGTTTTTAATTCTTGATCAAATTCAAGATCCTCATAATTTTGGAGCATTAATTAGAACTGCTCAATCTGCAGGTTTTACCGGCGTTATCTTTCATGAGAATCGTTTTTGTGATTTAACAACTACTGTTTTGAAGGCCAGTTCAGGTGCAGCTGAACATATTCCTTTGATAAAAGTTAAAAATTTAAATAGGGCCATAGAAGATTTGAAAGCTAAAGGGATTTGGATAGCAGGAGCTGATATGGAAGGAGAGCAGCAGTATTTTGAAGCAGATTTTACTGGGGCTATAGGAATTGTAATAGGAAACGAAGGCTCGGGTTTAAGGAGATTAGTTAAGGAAAATTGTGATTTTTTGGTGTCAATTCCTGTAACTGAGAACCCTGGTTCATTAAACGCTTCTGTGGCAGCAGGTATATTAATTTACGAAACAGTCAGACAAAGAAAAATTAAGCTTGACTAAAAAATTTTTAACAAGTATAATATTAATTGTATAAGGGAGGGGTGCCTGTTGGAAATGAATGCACAGAAGAAGCTTGACTATGATGATTATACTGAAATGGCAGATGATAAATTAATCGAAGTGATTCATGATAATGGCAACTCTGTAGCGGAAGAAGTACTTATCAAAAGATATAAGAATTTTGTCTTAGCAAAATCGCGCTCTTATTTTTTAGTAGGTGCTGATAGGGAAGATATTGTTCAAGAAGGCATGATTGGATTATATAAAGCTATTAGAGATTATAGAATTGAAAGATTAGCGTCATTTAGAGCTTTTGCTGAACTGTGCATAACAAGACAGATAATAACTGCAATTAAAGCTGCAACGAGACAGAAACATCAGCCCCTAAATTCCTATATTTCATTAAATAAGCCTATTTATGATGAGGAATCTGATAGAACTTTACTAGATATTCTCAAAGGAAGTAAGCTTACTAATCCTGAGCAACTATTTATAAGTAAAGAAACATATGAATTAATAGAAAATAAAATTTATGAGATGCTCAGTGATTTAGAATTTGATGTTTTGCAGGAATATTTAAAGGGAAAATCATATCAGGCTATAGCTGAAGAATTAGATAAACATGTAAAGTCTGTAGATAATGCCTTGCAAAGGGTTAAAAGAAAATTAGAAGATTTCTTAGAAAAACATAATATTTGAAATAAGTATTCTATCTGCTAACCATATTAATTAGCAGAAATATAAACATTATAAATATAAAATGAATAATCAAAGGGAGGATGAGAAAGAATGGCAAAGGAAAAGTTTGAGAGGACTAAGC
>CAYONR010000020.1:10779-15568 GCA_964405365.1 uncultured Halanaerobiaceae bacterium | reverse complement strand
CTGAAATATATGTTCTTTGACAGCCTGACATAATTGCCAGTTCAGAGAGTGGTTTAAGTCCGGCAGCAATTGTAATTACATCTGCTTCTATATTTTTTTCTGTTCCTGGGATTGGTTCCCACTTATCATCTACTTCAGCGATAACTGCACCTTCAACCCCTGTTTCATCTCTACCTTCAGCTTTTAAGATAGTATGATTCAGGTAAAAGGGAACCCCAGCTCTTTCAACTTTTGAAGAATGAACTCCATAGCCGCCAATTTCGCTGGCTGCATCAACAATCCCAACTATTTCTGCTCCTGCCTGTATTAACTGATAGGATACAATCAGTCCTACATTACCTGAACCTATCATTAAGACTTTTTTGCCAGGTAATACTCTATGTACATTTATCATAGTCTGAGCTGCTCCAGCTCCCATAACACCAGGCATGGTCCAGCCTTCAAAATGAAGGGCTTTTTCAGAAGCTCCAGTAGCGATTATTATTTTATCTGCAATAACAGTCTCTAATTTTTTTGTATTATTATCTGTTTTTTCTATTAATACCTCGTTACCTTCTAAAACCCCCATAACTATACTATTTAACCATACGTCAATGCCCAGTTCTTTTGATTCTTCGATTAATTCCTTACCTATATCAATTCCTCTGACTCCAGAACGGTGAGCACTGGAACCAAAGAATTTATGAATCTGCTTAAAAAGCTGTCCTCCAGCCTTTAAATTCTCATCAACTAATAATACATCTACTCCCTGTTTAGCTGCTTCTATTGCAGCAGTTAATCCAGCAGGACCTGCCCCGATTACTACTAGCTCTCTTTTACTCATTATTATCGCCTCTTTTTCCTGATCCATGCTGGGTCTCTATAACCATACCCTCTTCAACAGGAGTTATGCACGTTCTAGTATTCGGTCTGCCATTAACAATCATGGCACAATCAGTACATTGACCTATACCACAGAAAATACCCCGGGGTTTATTGTATCGTATTGTATATCTATTTATTCTTATTCCCCGGGCATATAGGGCAGCTGCAATCATCTGGCCTTTTTCTACTTCAAGTTTTTGGCCATCAAAGGTTATTTCAACTTTATCTATATCATCTTTTTTATCTCCTAGAATAGGATGATTTTTAATTACATAACCCATAACTATCTTCCTCCTCAAATAATCTCAACATTTAAGCGATATATAAGTTGGTCTATTTTATTAAGTAGTATTTCTACCTAATAAAAAACCTTCCTGAATAGGATCTTCTGGATCTATAACCCATGTATTCATGCCCATTATATAGGCTCTTCCTGTAATTTCAGGTATTATCGCATCAAAATCTCCAACTTTTGTAGTTCCTATTACTCTGCCTTTAAAGGTTGTATTTATAATACTTTCAAACTCTAATTCTTCATCTTTTTTAATTAAACCTTTTGCAAAAAAGGCAGCTAATTTAGATGAAGTCCCTGTGCCGCAAGGAGATCTATCTATAGAGCCTGGAGGAATGACGACTACATTTTTAGTGTCAGCTTTTTCGGTCTCTGGATCACCAGTAACCAAAACATGAGTCGCTTCATTGATAAAAGGTTTTTCTGGATGATAAACATCAATCTGGTCATTAACAGCTTCTTTAATTAGTAAAGATTTTTTTATAATTTCATTAGATCTTGCTGGGATTAATTTTTCATCTATATCTTTGTCTTTAACTATTATATAGAAATTACCGCCATAAGCTACATCTACTTGAATGTCTCCTAATTCTTTTACATGTATTTCTTCATCTTTAACTAATAAGAAAGCAGGTACATTGGTAAAGGTAACATCTCTTGCAACATTATCTTCAACTTTAACTGAAACCTTTACTAAACCTGCCGGGGTATCCAGAGTAATATTTGTAACTGGTTCAACTGGCTTAATAATTCCTGATTCTATTAAAGCAGTGGAAACACCTATTGTATCATGGCCACACATAGGTAGATATCCTCCAACTTCAATGAAAAAGACCCCAATATCTGCTTCTTTATTACAGGGCTCGGTTAATACTGCCCCTGACATAACATTATTACCCCGGGGCTCATACATTAAAGCTTTTCTAATCCAATCGTTATTTTCTTTCATATGCATCATCTTTTCTTCCATAGTCTTACCTGGAACATATGGAATACCGCCAACTATTGTTCTTGTTGGTTCGCCAGCAGTATGAGAATCGATTGTATTGAAAGTTCTTTTGAATCTCATGATATTACTCCTTTACTAATATATTTTTCAAACCTATTAATCTTCTTGGTTTATATTTTATTTAATTTAATTAACTCTTCTTTTATTCTTCTTTTGATATCTTCAGAAGCAGGAACAATTGGAAGCCTACTTGGTCCAGCAGGTAAATTCATTAATTGTAGGGCAGCTTTTACCGGGCCCGGGCAGGGCTCTTCTTCCATTAAATCATATAATTTTATAAGGCTATCATTTATTTCCTGAGCTTTAGTTAAATTATCTTTTTGGATTGCCTTATACATTTCTAATAATTCTTCTGCAACAATATTATTAACTATTCCAATAACGCCATCTCCTCCACAGGCTAATGTAGATAAAAATAGATGTTCATAACCTGTCAAAACTTTAAAGTTATTGAGATCTTTAGTTAGACTTAACAACTTGCTTGTATGCTGCATTGGTGCTGTATTCTTTATTCCAACAACATTATTAATTTTACTAATTTCAATTATCTCTTCAGGCTCTAAATAAACATTAGTAGCTTCTGGATAATGATAGATAGTTAATGGAATATCAACATTATCTGAAATTAATTTATAATGATTAATTATACCTTCTTTTGTTGTTTTTAAATAATAAGTAGGTAAGATCATTGCTGCATCAGCTCCTACTTTTTGTGCGTGTTGGGTTAATGATATAGAATGTTCTGTGGCATGACAGCCTGTATTTGCAATTATAGTTGTATTCAAATTTCGAGCAGCCTCTACTGCCAGTTCTATTATTTGCTTTCTTTCCTCAAAACTCATTAATGTATATTCCCCAGTACTTCCACCAATTAATATACCCTGACATCCTGCCTCTGCAAGGTGTTTTACTAATTTCTGTAAGCCATTGCTATCAATACTTCTATCTTCCTTAAATGGTGTTACCATAGCTGGAATTACTCCACTAAATTCAAACATTTTTATCCCTCTTTATAAAAAGTTTTTAATTTCAATATCAATCTATTGTTTATTCATCCATTCTTCCCTTAGCTTTTTACTGGTTGGTGTAATAGCCAATCCTCCACTTCCATTACATTGCATTGGCCTGAATCTACCTACTTCATATACAGTTTCAATAACTTCATCTAATGGAATAACATTATTTACTCCTGCCCAGATTATTTCTGAAGACATTAGTGCATTAACGGCCCCTAAGGCATTTCTATTAATGCAGGGAACCTCCATTAGTCCGGCAACTGGATCACATTCCATTCCTAAAATATTTTGAAGAGTTAAAGAGGCGGCATCAATTGATTGTTTTACTGTTCCTCCGTTAACTTCAATAATTGCGGCGGCAGCCATAGCTGTTGCAAAACCTGTTTCTACCTGACAGCCACATAGTTCAGCTAAAAAAGTAGCTTTCTGGGCAAATACAGCACCTATTGCTCCTGCAGATAGTAAGGCGTCAATTTTTGTGTCTCTAGATATTTCTTCAGCCATATCCTCAAAAGCAGCAAATAGAGCACCAGGTATAACCCCGCTTGCCCCTGCAGTTGGAGCAGCAACTATTAAGCCTAAGGAAGCGCTTACTTCATTAACTGCCATTGCATAAGCTGTAGCTTTCGGCATGGTTCCTTTAGTGATAGTTTGTTTAGAATCCAGGGCATCTTTTATTCTTTTTCCACCCTGTTTTACGATACCTCCAGAGAAATTCAATTCTTTCTCTAATCCCTGTTTAATAGCATTTTCCATAACATCTACCATCTTGCCTATATGGTATCTTATTTTCTCTTCATCCCAACCCATGCGGTTTTTCTCGTATAATAGAGCCGCTTCTGATAATTTAATATCTTTTTCTTTTGTTAATTTATATAGTTCTTCAGAAGTTGAGAAAAGAGGTATATCGGAAGATTTATTATTTGCTGCATGATATACAGGGTCTATAACTTTATGAGAACTAATATACTGATTGTCTTTAAGTTGACTTTCATCTTTTTCTGTTATATTTTTCTTGGTATCTAAAGTTACTATTTTCCCAGCATTATAAGTTATATTAAATTGCTTATCTAAACCTTCTAAAAACAGTTTTTTATCTTCTTTATTTGTAAACTTCACTAGAACCGAGGTTTTCTGACCATCTATGCTGGTCGATTCTTCATCGATCTGAAAAATTCTTGCGGCTCCTCCACCTTCTGAAGCACCTATAATATTAGTGGTTTCTCCATTTTTACCTGTTATTTTAAATAAGACTCCATTAGGATGTTCAGTCTGTAACTTATCGCTTTTAAAATCAATTATTAAGCCTCTATCTTTTGCTTCTTTAAGTGAACCTGGAATATCTAAATTATCTGGCTTCCAGCCTAAAAACCCGGCTATTAAAGCCCTATCTGTTCCATGTGATCTATAGGTTGCCGAAAAAGAACTCCCCTCATTAAAGACTATTTCTATTTTTTCAGGAGGAAAATCAATAATCTCTTTAGCTAAATTCCCTAAGTAAACAGGCCCGGCTAGATGCGAGCTTGATGGACCTAGAGTGATTGGTCCTAATACAGTATTTATTATGCTTGGATGTTCCATTGATCCTTCTTTCATTTGATAAACTCC
>CAYONR010000020.1:0-10679 GCA_964405365.1 uncultured Halanaerobiaceae bacterium | reverse complement strand
CAGTATTTATTATGCTTGGATGTTCCATTGATCCTTCTTTCATTTGATAAACTCCTTTCTATCTATACCAAAAATAATTATTTATCAGTAAACTTTAAAACAGCACCATTTAAATGATTATTATATCTCTATTATATTCATTTAGAACTTCAAAGCCATCTTTAGTTACCAGGACAATATCTTCTATCCTAATTCCAAATTCATCAGGCAGATATATCCCAGGTTCGATGCTAAAGGCCATACCAGGTTGTAGCACTCTATCATTATTTCCATTAATATATGGAGCTTCATGAACAGACATACCAATACCATGACCTAGTCTATTAAGAAAACAATCGCCATAACCGGCTTTAGAGATAACTTTCCTGGATGCATGGTCTAGCTCTGCTGCTTGTATTCCAGGTTCTAAGATATTTTTAGCTGCTTCAGTTGATTTCTTTACAATGTTATATATTTCTTCTTGACGACTTGTGATTTCACCAACAAAAATTGTCCTGGAAATATCAGAACAATACCCTTTATATATTACACCTAGATCAAGTAGTACAAGATCCTGCCCCTTTATTTCTCTATCTGATTTATTATAATGGGGCTTGGAGCTATTAGCTCCTGAAGCTATGATTGGCTCAAAGGCCACCCCATCTCCTCCGAGTTTAAAAGCTTCCTCTTTTATTTTACTTTTAATATCATATTCCCTAATACCTGGTTTAATAAAATTAATTGCTTTATCCATAACTTTATCTGCCAGTAATGCTGATTCTTTTAAGAGTTTTTGCTCTTCAGAGTCTTTTATTATTCTTAACTCTTCTATTAAATCATGGCCATTATACCAGGTTACTTCTGTTAGATTGGTAATTTCTATTGTATTAACAGAGCTAATTGAATTATCTACAGCAATTTTTACGTTACTAATGTTAAATTTATTTATTAATTTCTTAAGTAAGTCAGTATGCCCTTCTCTATCTTTCCAGACAAATATTTTTTCTTCTGATATAAGCTCACTGATCTCTTCGTAATATATCTGGGGAGAAATATAAAAATAATCACCATTATTTTTAATAAATAAGGCCTGGAACCTCTCACATTTTCCTGGAGAAAAACCGAGTAGAGATCTTAAATTGTCAGAAGGAGCGATCATAAAATAATCTATATTATGTTCTTCCATCTTCTTTAATAAGTTTTTAAATCTGATATTATTTTTCATTATTAATGCCCCTTAAATAGCTTTATTTAAAATTTTCGCTAAATTTCTTTTTTGTTAAAGTGATGAATAAGTAAATCTGTCCATACCCTTACTGCTGTATGAGGCCTCCTATAGAGAACAAAAATAGGAAATAATTTATCATTAAATATATCTTTAAAATCATTTTCACATTTTTTTACATCATCAATATATGAATCTAATAAATTATTTATATTCCCAAGCAATTTATATAAACCATCATATTCATCTTTAATATATTTAATCTTATCATTATTTAAGCCAAAACTTAAATTTTCTGCTGCTTCAATAATTTCTAGAGTAGAATCTAAAGTTTCAATGATTATATCAAATCTCTCATCTTCATTTTTTCATCAAAACTATAAAGTTTATTTAACTTTGAGCTAATTCTTGAAATATATCTATTTGAAAGAATACATCATTTCTAATTTTGGCCTGTAAAATATTTAAAGTCTCATTAAAAACTTCAATTAGGGTATCATCTGGTTCAATATTTTCACTAGAATAATTGCAATTCATTTCATTTTTAAGTGATTCAGTTTCATTTATTATAGAAAATATATTATTTAAAGATAGAACAAATATGCTACTTTCATAATCAATTACAGAATCATATTTTAAATATAAATCTGTAATTTTATCATCATAATATTTTATTGATTCCACCGCATACCTCCCTTATTATATTCATTATCTATCCCATTCAGAAGACATTTCAATTATCTCTCCATCTTTCATAACCCAGTCTATATTTTTTAATACTTTTACATCATCTAAAGGGTTATTTTCTACCATAATTAAATCTGCAAATTTTCCTGGTTCTATTGTACCTAATTTATCTTCAACACCTATGGCTTTTGCTCCTCCCTTAGTGGCAGCTACTATAGCTTCCATGTTAGTTAAACCATATTGAGTTAGATAATATATTTCTTCATGGAGCATTGCAAAGGGAACATACCAGCGAATATTATCTGTTCCTGTAGCAATATTTATATCATATTTATTAATGATCTCCATAGTTTTAGGAATTCTAGCCATGATTTTTTCATATCTATTTAAAGTACTCTCAAAACTTTCCCTATGAAGTTCATATTCATTAATACTTTTATATTTATTTTGCCGTTCTTCTGTTTTCTTCTTTATATCATGTAACACCCATAAAGTCGGGACTAAAGTTATATTTTTTTCTTCCATCATTTTGGCAGTCTCTTCATCAATATCAATACCATGTTCAATACTATCAACTCCAGCAATAGAAGCCATCTTTGTTGTCACACTGTTCCCTGCATGACAGGCAACTCTCTTACCAAATCTATGTGCTTCTTCTACTGCTATATTAAGCTCTTCCTGTGTATATTCAGGGTATTCCTGAGTATGGGAGGTCAATATTTTAATCAAATCTGCACCAGAATCAATCTCTTTCCTTATCGCTTTTCTAATTTCAACTTTACCATCAGCCTGAATAACATCAGAACCAAAAGGATCTTCCATTTCCGTTCCATGGCCTCCTGTCATACAGATACCCCTACCTGCAACATATAAACGCGGCCCTTTAAATAAATTTCTATTAATTGCTGTTTTTAATGCAACATTGACATAACCACTACAAACATCTCTTGCTGTCGTCACTCCTGATTGCAATGTCGTTTTAAGATTTTTTAATGCAACTACACCTGCATAGGCTTTCTTATCGCCTTGAGGCTCCTTTGCTACAAAACCTGGGTGAAAGACATGTACATGGGTATCTACTAAACCTGGCAGAAGATATTTGCCCTTAGCATCAATAATATCATAATCATCTGATGATATATCCACATCTTCTTTTGGAACAATTTTATCTATCTTATTCCCTTTTACAATAACAACATTATCTTTTATAAAACCATTTTTAACACAATCTATAATATTAGAGTTAATGATTACTTTAAGTTCATTCTGCATTTAAATTCCTCCCTAATTTGTCTTGAGTTACCTAACATCAAATAAATCTCTTAACCCATCACCTAAAATATTAAAAACTAATACTGTAATAAATATTGCCATTCCCGGGAAAAATATAACATGCATGGCATCCTGAATATATTTCTGCCCTTCAGCTACTAATAAACCCCACTCCGGGGTAGGTGGTGATACGCCTACTCCTAAAAAACTCAGGTAAGCAGTCGTTAATATAGCACTGCCTAACCTTAATGTAGCATAGACTAAAATTGGTCCCATAATATTTCGAAGAATATGTCTAAACATAATTCTAAACATACCGCCTCCAGAAGCTTTTGCAGCTAGAACATATTCCCTCTGAACGGTACTCATTACCATTCCCCTGGTTATCCTACAAAAAGTAGGTACTGACCAAATTGAAATAGCTAAAATAACAGGGAATAAGCCAGAACCTATTATTACTGATACAAAAATTGCTAATAATATCCCTGGGAAAGATAATAAAAAATCTATTAATCTTTGTGACCAAAAATCTACTCTTCCTCCTAGATATCCAGCAAAAAAACCAATTCCAACCCCTAAAATCATACCTAAAACAACAGAACTTAAACTTACTATTAATGAAATTCTGCCCCCATATAAAATACGACTAAAAATATCTCTTCCTAAATCATCAGTTCCAAAGAAATGCTGGGAACTTGGACCTTCTAATATAGCAGTATAATTAGGCTCTAAGGGATCATATGGAGCTATATAAGGAGCAAAAACAGATAAAACGACTATGCATATTGCAACAATAAACGAAATCAACATTAGTTTATTTGATAAAATAAGTTCTTTAAAATCTTCAAAAAAATTAGCCATATTTTTACCTCCGCTGCTTTTTTCATTTAGTCATAAGCAATTGTAGGATCTATAAAAATATAAGAAATATCAACTATTAAATTTATAATAATGAATCCAAACGACATAAATAATATTGCCCCCTGTGCAGCAGGAAAATTACTGGATGTAATTGCTTCTATTAGATATCTACCAATCCCAGGGTAAGAAAAAACCTGCTCTATAACAACTGCTCCTCCTAAAGCGACTCCAAATCTTAAACCTATTACAGTTACTATTGGTATTAAAGCATTACGCAAAGCATGTCTATAGATTACAGTTCTTTCATTCAAACCTTTCGCCCTGGCTGTTCTTAGATAATCAGATCTTAGAACTTCTAACATTGATGACCGAGTTAATCTCATTATTAAAGCCCCAGGTGCCAATCCCAATGCAATTGCTGGTAAAATAATATGTTGGACTCCTCTAAATGTCCATATAGGCCCTCCGGCTCCCATTGATGGTAACCAATTTAAACGTAATGAGAAAAATAATATAAGTAATAAACCGAGCCAAAAATTTGGCATAGAAATACCTGCTAAAGCTATTATTCTGGAAATATTATCATACTTAGTGTTTGGCCGCAACGAAGATATTATTCCAGTAAAAATGCCAATAATTATTGCAATTATCATACTAGCAATTGTTAAATTTATTGTGTATGGATATCTATTAATTAGATCGCTGGATACAGTTCTACCACTTACATAAGATTCACCAAAATCTAACCTTGCTAACCTTTGAAGATATCTATAATATTGAACATAAACAGGTTTATCAAAGCCATATTCAGATATAACCCTATCTACCATTTCAGATGTTACTCCTGATCCTGGAGGAAACATGGCATCAACTGGATCTCCCGGCATAAGATGCATGGAAAAGAATACTGCTGTAATAACTGCAAAAACAATTATAATACCAATTATTATTCTTCTTATAATATATGATGTCATTTTAAATATCACCTAACCATTTATATAGAATAAATACTTTGTAAAAAGGGGAGTATATACTCCCCTTTTGTAATGACCTAATTTAATTTTCTAACCACCAATTATTAATATTGTGAAAATGTCCTATTGAAGTTGTTTCAAAGCCATGTAATTCTGGTCTTACTACTTGAACTTGCTGCATCCAGATACCTAAAGCTGATACAGCATGATCATAATGCAATTTTTGTAAATCTCTATATAATTCAGCTCTTTCTTCATCATCAATAGTTCTTTCAGCTTCTTCTAATGTTTCTTGAATCTCATCAATTCTTACTTGAATTGTACTCCAATGCTCTCTTTCATCATACGTTACAGTTGCTATAGATGGTTCTGGCGGAGAATTAGATAACCACCAGGCCAGGTCATATTCGCCGGTTCTTACATTTGTATAAAATGTAGATGTAGGTTGAACTGTTATCTCTGAACCTATTCCAACCTGTCTTAGCATACTTTGAATCATCTGAGTTGCCTGACTCCAACCCATACCTTCTCTAGTTGGGAAGTTTAATACTAATTTTTCGCCATCTTTCTCTCTTACTCCATCCCCAGGATCTACCCAGCCAGCTTCATCAAGTATTTCTCTAGCTCTATCTGGATCATAATCATAGCCTAAGTCAGAAAGATAAAAATCAGTATCTGGATAAGCTATTGTATTTTGAAGAATGCCAAAACCAGCAAATATAGCAGGTGAATTTAAAACAGGTTCTGGATCAAAAGCATAATTAATAGCTTTTCTTAGGGGTAAATCTAGATTCTGATGATTAAAAGCTATTCTAGCCCAATTAATTCTTCCAAATGGAAAAACCTGCATTCCTGCATCTTCCAAAGTATCAGCAACAGCAAAGTCAGCAAATGGAGCAATTTGTAATTCGCCTCTCTCTAATTGTATCCTGGAAGCGTCTCGCCCACCTGTAATAACAACTTCGACCTTTTCTAAATATGGTGTTCCTCTCCAGTAATCATCAAATCGGGTTAAAGTTTGACCTGATTCAGATCTGAATGAATCAACATCATACTGAAATGGGCCAGTTCCTATTACACCATCATCCTGTCCAAGATCAACCCAACTGTCTGGATCTACAATTACAATTTCCTGTAAGTTTGATAGGAAAAATGGATTTGGATTTCTTAGGTTAACCTCCAGAGTATAATCATCAAGAACATTCAATGATTCAACTCCAGCAAGATAACCGGCATCTACAAGAGATTCTTCACTAATTCTTTCAAAGTTTTCTTTTACATCAGTTGCAGTTAATGTTTTACCATTATGAAATAAAACACCTTCTCTAATATATATAGTATATGTTGCAGCATCTTCTGAAATTTCCCAGTCTTCTGCTAGAACAGGCAGGTATTTTCCATCAGTGAAGAAGACCAATGGTTCAGCAATGAATAAACCTATATTCTGACTCCCGACATTTTCTGCATAGTGGGGGTCCATTCTTGGTAAAGATGTATCCTCAATAGGTACTCTTATACTTCCTCCATATCTTTCATTATCTTCAGCCAGAACATTTAATGATAGAGCACCAACAAAAACAAAGATAGCCAATATTACAATCAGAGAATTAATAGCATGTTTTTTTAACATTTTTTACCCCTCTCTTTTCTAAAGTATCTTAAACAAAATCAAAAAATAATAAATTCACCCCTTTCTAATTTAATTTTAAAGTAAAAAAATTTTTATAATTAGTTTCATTGATAACTTTATGTATAATAATTTAGTAATTTTTAACTAATAGGTTATAACATATAATATGGTATGACCAGTTAAGGCAATACTATAACATTCAGAATAATTTGTCAAGAGAAATATATAATATTTTTAAAATTTAAACTATTGTCTGTGCTTATATATAGTATTTTATAAAATTGATTTTATTAGGAAGATTGAAACATCAAAAAAAAGAGCCTGAGATAAACTCAGGCTCTTTACTGAAAACTCTAACTAAAAGTTTAGTTTAGTAAGATTATTTCTATTAGTATAATTTTTTATTAATAGATAAATACAACTCTCTTCTCCAAGACCAATATGATGTATATAGAAATTGATTAATATGAATCCTGTTAAATAAATTGGTATGATAGGTGAGTGAAAATGATAAATTTATAAAGTGATACCAAAGTTTCTTAGGATATATACCATTAAGAAATAGACCATAACCATTATTGCTGTTGATATAAATAAGGCAAGATAAAAATTTAAATCTGTTTCAAGTAATTTAGGTAGGACTATAAATAAAGATAACGATGGTATTACCATCCAGAAGACATTGGTTGAAAGCTGGGAGACCTGCTCTTTGCTATTTGTATCTATGTATAACCAGATCATTCCTAGAAATGATACTAAGGGTAGTGAAGCCAGGATTGCTCCTAAAAGTGAGCTTCTTTTTGAAAGTTCTGAAACAGCTACAATTATGATTGCAGAAATTACTGTTTTAGCGATATTATACCACATTTATTGACTCCTCCATTAAGTTAATGGTTCTGCTTGATGTTTATTATAACTGATTAATGAAATAAATTCGAATATAGTTTGACAACTATATTCGAATATTGTAATATATAATTAATAAGTTAGATATTTCTCAAAACTACAGGAGGGGTATAATTGGCTGAATTTAAAATTTATACTAAAGAGGGTTGTCCATTTTGTGGGAAAGCAATAGATCATTATACTGAAAAAGGAATCGAATTTGAAGAAATAAATACTACTCAAGATGAAGAAGCCAGACAATATGCAATCAAAGAATATGGAGCTGAAAGAGTCCCTGTAATTGTTAAAGATGGCGAACTTGAACAGATAGGCTTTGGCGGTGGTGGTTGACTAATATAAAAGCTGGCAGTCTGTCAGCAAATTTAGGAGTTTTAGGGCAACTCAGTTAATTTTGGTTGCCCTTTTATTGTTTTGCTGAATTTTTTATTAATGCTCCAAAAAGATTATTGAAACAGAGGTATTCCTTTATTAAATCTTCTGGATGCCACTGGACCCCAATTAAAAATCTATCTTCAGTTGTCTCGATTGCTTCAATAACGCCACCTTCAGATCTGGCTGCTACTTTTAAATTTTCACCTATCTCTTTTACAGACTGATGGTGATAGGAGTTTACTATAATTTCATCTTCACACATATATTCAGATAGCCTGGTTCCTTCTTTAATATGAACTTTATGCTGGATATATTCAACCTGATCTTTTTCATTCTTTAAAAGATGGATTAATTCTTTATCATATTGTTCTATAATATCCTGATATAATGTGCCTCCTAAAGCAATATTAAATAATTGCATTCCTCTACATATGCCTAGTAAAGGAAGCTTTTTCTGGTATGCAAGTTTAAATAATTCTAGCTCCCATTTATCTCTAACAAGATCAGTTTTCAATCCTGAGATTGGAGTTTCGCCATATAAAACTGGAGAAATATCCTGTCCTCCGCTAAAAACCAGGCCATCTATTAAGTCGATATATCTTTTGGCTTTCTTTAAATTCGAGAGTTCTGGAATTATAACTGGTTGACCGCCAGCTTCTGATATGGCATTGATGTAATTACAGTTGACTTTATTGTATTTGCTCTCTTCTCTTTCTGGATTTTCTTGTTTGCAAAAAGTTGTTACTCCGATTAATGGTATGTTCATTTTCCCACCTCTAGTATTTAGTTTTCAAGGGCTGCTTTGATCTTTTCCGGGGTTACTGGTAATTTATAAAATCTAACTCCAATGGCATCATAGATAGCATTGATTATTGCTGGAGCAGTAGCTATCATGGCCGGTTCTCCTATCCCTTTTGCTCCAAAAGGGCCGTCAGTATCTTCATTTTCTACTATTTTAATTTCCATTTCAGGGCAATCGACTGCAGTAGGGACCAGATAACGACTCATATCTGCATTAAGAGTTCGACCTTCTTCTATAACCTGTTCTTCCATTAAAGCCATTCCTAGACCCTGAACTGTTCCACCTTCTACCTGGCCTTCAACTCCTGCAGGATTGATTGCTTTCCCAGCATCAATTGCACTATATACCTTTTCTACTGTGATAAGACCGGTGACTGCATCAACTTTAACATCAACTACCTGGGTATGATAACTATAACCAACATATAACTTCTCTGCCTGGCCTGTCTCTGGATCTGGCTTATAGGTTTTAGGGAAATAAGTTCCTTTACCAGCAAGTTCTATTCCCTGATTAGCCAGCTTCTCTTTAAGCTCCCAGATAGTAAACTCTTTTTCGGGATCAACATGGGAATAAATTTTGCCATCTTTTGTTCCCATTTCCGGGTGATTTGTGGTAAATTCTTTGCTGGCATAGTGATAAATATTACCGAGCAGATCTTCTGCTGCTTCTTTAACTGCATGGCCAGTAAAATAAGTCTGTCTGGTCGCTGAACTTGAACCGGCATTTTTGGTGGTATGGGTATCTCCTTCTACTATTTCAAAATACTCTGGTCCTAGCTTTAAAACCTCAGAAGCGATTTGAACTGCAACTGTCTGAATCCCCTGACCAACATCAGCTGCTGAAGTTCTAATTAAGATTTTACCTTGATCAGTAGGTTCAATAGATGCAATTGAGTGATCAGGGAAACCCTCGCCATAACCAAAGCCAAACATTACTGTGCCTACTCCTCGGCCTTGATAACAGTTATTTTCATCTTTCTGCCAGTTATTATTATCTTTTTTCTTCCAGCCGCTGAGTTTTTGGGCTTCAGAGATGGTCTCCTGAACATTAACTCCAAAATTTAATTTTTCTCCGCCTGGAGTTATAGAGCCTGTCTCATAGGCATTCTTCAATCTAAATTCAAGAGGGTCCATTCCTAGTTCCTGAGAAATTACATCTATATGATTATCATATGAATAGCCCATCTGAGTCGCACCAAAACCACGCATAGCCCCGCAATAAGTATTATTTGTATAAACTGCATAACAGGCTGCTCTGACATTGGGAACTTTATATGGTCCAGTGCAATGGAACATAGCATTTCTAATTACTGCTGGCCCGCTGGAAGCATAAGCACCAGTATCCATTATAAGTTCAGTCTCCCAGGCTGTTAACTTGCCTTCAGAAGTAACCCCGGTCTTATGTCTAATTATCTGAGGATGTCTTTTAGATTGGGCAATCATTGATTCCTCTCGATTATAAATAAGTTGTACAGGCCGCTTTAATTTTTTTGCAACTAATGACAGATGAATATGGACTGAAATATCTTCTTTCTTACCAAAAGCTCCGCCAATAACAGGCTGTTTAATCCTAATTTTATCCTTTGGCATACTCATAGCCTGGGCAATATCAGCCTGGGTATCATGGAGCCATTGACTTGCAGCCCAGATAGTAATTTCGCCACTTTCTTGATCATAATCAGCAATCCCTTTTTCGACCTGTAAAGGGAGCTGCTCGACAAACTGGGTTTCATATTCTCTTTCAATAATCTTATCTGCTTCTGCAAAACCTTTTTCTACATCGCCTTTATCGATATAATTATCAGAAAGAATATTATCCCCCTTAATATCAGGATCGATATAATGGGTGATTTCTATCTCGTGGTCTTCATGAATTTTAGTGCAATTTTTCTCCATTGAACGTAGCGGATTATCAACAACTTCCAGCCGATTTATTAAATTATATTATTCAGCTTTTAAAAGATTATATTCT
>CAYONR010000019.1:0-15948 GCA_964405365.1 uncultured Halanaerobiaceae bacterium | reverse complement strand
ATGCTTTAGAAGACAAAGATGAGGAAGAAGACGTAGTTGAAGCTGATTATGAAGATGGCACTTATACAGCTATTGGTGAAGGTTACATGGATGATATCGAGATAGAGGTAGTTATAACAGAAGGAGCTATAGAATCTATAGAAATAATTAACCATGATGAAACAGATAGCATAGCTGATCCAGCCTTTGAAGATCTAATAGAGGCGGCGAAATCAGCCCAGTCAGCAGATATAGATACAGTTTCAGGAGCTACTGGAAGTAGTGCAGGCTTTATAGAGGCTTTAGAGAAAGTGGTAAATGATGCTACTAAATAATAATGAAAGGCGGGATTATTAGATGCCTAAATTTGATAATATATTTGAGCAGGTCGTTTTATTAGGCCTGCTTCCCATTCTGGGCGGAAGTAGGAATATAAAATCAGCAGTTGTGGTTACAGTTGTGTTGATATTAATTTCTTTGATTTCTAGACTTGTTTCTAGATTGATAAAAACTGAAGTGTTGGCTGATGCACATTGGGTTGTTTATTCGGCTTTTGGAGTGTCTTTCAGTTACATTGCTTATTTGCTAGTTGCTTTTTTATATCCAAATGTCTATCAATATACCGGGATATATATCCTTTTGATAGGGGTTACTCCATTAACTTATTATGGTTGCAAAAATAATGTCTCATTATCTCAGTATTGGAAAAGAATAAATATTTTCTTTATAACTATAATTATAGTCGCATTTTTAAGAGAATTATTTGGCTTTGGTTCAATTCTGGGGTTTGAGTTATATGAAATTGGGTTTGCTCCTTTAAGTGCTCTTGGAGGATCTGCAGGTGGCTTTATATTCTTAGGAATTGTTTGGATTTTATTTAGATTTTTGATAAGTTTAGATAAAGTTGATGCAGAATTATTTGCATTAGAGGGAGGCGATAGTAATGAATGAAACATTCGGATTATTTCTTGAGAATATTTTGCCGGTTAATTTAGTATTAATATATTCTCTAGGTGTTTTAGTCTCTCTGGTAGAAACAGATAGAGTAAGACCATCTTTAATAAAGGGAGTAAAGTTTGCATTTGCAATCTTGTTTGCTGGAATTTTCGGGTGGATTATTGTTGATTCTATAGGAATTGAATTTGAATTTCTAGCAGTTTGGGTGTTTTTCTTAGTTTCATTAGGTGTTATAATTGTTTTGCAGTATCTAGGAGAACTTAACAATGATTATTATGGATTACCTAAATTATTCCTGTTTATGCCAACATTAGTTGGATTTCAATGGGTTATGCTAGAAAGGAATTTAGTTTTTAGTGATATGATGGTTACAGCATTTGCAAATGCTATTGGTTTTTATATTGCATTTGTATTAATTGCTACATTAAAAGAGCAAATGAGAATTTCTGAAGCAAGTGATATTTTTAAATTAGCTCCTGTTATTTTGATTGGATTAGGAATAGCTGCTATGGGAGTTTCTGGATTTTCATTCTTATATTAAATGAGGGATAATTAATGGAGAGGATACTGCTTTCTTTAAAAAGGAATATTGCAGTTTTAAGTAGTTATCTCCAGAGAAAGGTAAGATTAAGATGGGCTGTTGCTTTGATTTTCTTCTGGGTTATTTTAACAGGTAGCTTTGACTGGCAACAGCTCATTATTGGTATTTTATTATCTTTTTTGATAACTACATACTGGGGTCATTTTATGTTGAGTGACATTCAATCTTTTTTGGTTACAAGAAAAAATATTCTCAAGATAGTTCATTATTTTTATAGATTTATAATAGAAATGGTTATAGCAAATATTGATGTTGCTAAAATTGTATTATCACCAAAACTTCCAATTGAACCAACATTTATTTGTATTAGGTTAAAACCTAAAAAGAAGATAAGCAGAGTTTTTTATGCCAACACTATTACTCTGACACCAGGAACTATAAGTGTTTACATGGTTGACGATGAATTAGTTATACATGCATTGACTAGTGATGCTGCACACAATGTATCTGGTTGGTATATGGAAGATTTAATGTGTGAGATAGAGGAAAAGGGGATTGTTAACTATGAGTAATGATATTTTAATATTTGCCAGTCTACTTTTAGGAATTTTAATTTTTCTATCTTTAATCAGGGGGATTATAGGCCCTTCATCATTAGATAGGATCATTGTTATTAATGTTATTGGAACTAAAACAGTTTCTATAATGGTATTATTTGCAATAATATTCTCAGAACATTATTTTGTGGATATTGCACTGGTATATGCTTTAATTAGTTTTATAGCCAGTATTTCAGTTGCTAAATATCTTGAAAAGGGAAGTATCTCATGATTAAGAGAATGGTGATTTTGTTATGATAGTTGTTGAAGTGATCTCTTATATATCAATATTTGCAGGTGTTTTTTTCTTTGCAGTTGGGACTATTGGTTTATTAAGAATGCCTGACGTTTATACTAGAATGCATGCAAGTACTAAATGTGATACTCTAGGTATCAGTTTAGTTATGTTTGGCTTGATGCTATTAAACGGTATATCAATATTTTCATTAAAATTATTTGTTTTAGTTCTATTTATCTGGGTAACAAATCCAACTGCAGCTCATGCTATAGCACTAGCTGCTTTTGAAACCAGGGAAATTTCTGATGATTATGTTCCCTTTAGTAGGGAGGAAGAAGATTATGATTAATTTATTTCACTTTATATTGATAATTACCCTCATAGTTGTTGTAATATCAGTTGCTAAAATTAAGGATTTGTTGAGTGCGGTAATATTGTTTGCTGTTTATAATCTTATTATGTCATTGCTCTGGCAGCAGATGAGAGCTCCTGATGTAGCTATTACAGAAGCAGCTTTAGGAGCTGGAGTAACAACTGTTTTGCTTGTTGCAGCTATTAGTAAAACAGGGAGGCTGGAAAAATGAAGCATTTAATAGCAATAGTATTATTAGTAACTTTGGGTATGGGCATATATTCTGTAGTAATGGATATGCCTACATTTGGGGACCCTGAGAATCCTGGTAATAAACTTTCACAAACTGAGATTGTTAATAGGGCTGTGGAAGAAACCGGTTCTCAAAATGTAGTTTCATCTATTATTACTGATTATCGTGCCTTTGATACATTACTAGAGACAACTGTTTTATTTGCTGCAATTGCCGGAATATTTGCAACGCTTATAGATAATAATAGAGAGTCTGGGGATGGGGATGCTAAAGATGAAATTTAGGGATACGATTGTTAGTATTATAACAAGATTTATGTTGCCGTTCATAACTCTTTTCGGTCTTTATTTAATAGTTCATGTACATTTATCTCCAGGTGGAGGTTTTTCAGGCGGAACTGTTGTTGGTGCAGGTTTCGTTCTGCTATCATTAACTTATGGAATTTCTATGCAGGAGCGAAAATTCTCTCATAGAACTTCCACATTGATTGAGAGTGCTGGCGCATTAATTTATATCATATTAGGTATAACTGCTTTTTTCTATGGCCAGCCATTTTTAAGTAATTTGCCAATATTTTCTGCTGGTGAACCTGGAAGATTATTTAGTGGGGGATTCATAGCGTTATTGAATATAGCTATTGGGGTAAAAGTTGCAAGTACTATTGTTGCTTTATTTGATAGTCTTGGTGGTGAGGACTTACATTGATAGATATTGTAATTCATCCTAATATATATTACTTTGCTTCAATTGTATTGTTTTTAATAGGCTTTTATATATTACTGACTCACCCTAATTTAATTAAAAAAGTAATTGGCTTAAATGTTATGGATAGTGCTATATTTTTCTTTTTTGTTGCGGTAGGTTTTGTTTCTGAAGGGAGCTCTCCTATTGTAGAAGGTGGTAATGAAGTTTTAACTGTTAATCCAGTTCCTAGTGGATTAATGCTGACTGGGATTGTTGTATCAGTAAGTGTTACTGCATTTGCTCTTGCTATTATAATTAAGGTATATCAGCATTATGGTACTATAAATGTTGAAGAGATTTATGTTGTTAGGAGTGAAAGAGAATGTTAGGAGTACATCCAGGAATTTTAATTATGTTGGTTTTATTAATATCGGCATTTATAAGTCCTGTTTTAGATCAATTTAAATTTAAAAGGTTTTCATCTTTTGCTTCTGTAGTTTCTGGAATAGTATTTATCCTTTCAGTGTTGGTAATGTTAAGGGTTAATTCTGTAGGAGTAGAATATTATCATTTTGGAGGCTGGACTCCCGATAAAGGAATAGAATTTATTTTTAGTGAATTAGAAGCTTTAATGTTGTTACTTGTTTCAGGAATGTTTTTTATAGTTTATTTGTATAATCAGAAAAAAATAAAAGAAGAGATAAGTAAACATTTAAGAGGATGGTATTTTACTTTAGCTTTTATGCTTCAAGCATCATTAATTGGTTTGATTTTAACAAATGATTTATTTAATATGTTTGTTTTTATTGAAATATCTGCTTTAACTACTGTAGCAATTATTTCTATAAATGAAAATCGAGATACTGTTTTTGCAAGCATTAAATATTTGTTTTTAACAGCTGTAGGATCATCATCGGTTTTATTTTCTATTGGGTTAATTTATTTACTGACTGGCTATTTAAATATGGATCTAGCTGGTATAGAATTAGTTGAACTAGCCGGAATGTATCCAGCTGCAACTAGTATGGCCATGTTATTTATGTTTTTTGGGTTGGCAATGAAATCTGCCTTATTTCCATTACATATTTGGCTTCCAGATGCTTATTATTCTGCACCTACAATTTCTACAGCGATTATGGCAGGTATAGTTGGGAAAGCATATATTGTTGTTTTTATTAAGGTTTTTTATAAAGTTCTATCTTTGAACTTTTTTGAACAGACTAATATGGCTGAGATAACAATAATTATGGCTGGTATGGCAATTATTATCGGTTCATTGTTTGCGATTGGCCAGACTAAAATCAAGCGGATGCTTGCTTATTCAAGTGTTGCACAAATCGGTTATATATTTTTAGGAATTGCTTTGGCGACTGAGAACAGTTTAACTGGTGGAATTTTACATATAATAAATCATTCAATAATTAAAACATTACTTTTTTTAACTGTTGGAATTATAATTATATATACTGGAGCTGAAAATATTATTGATTTCCAGGGGGCAGGCAGAAAATACCCATTTACTATGATTTTATTTTCACTGGCAGCATTAGCGATGGTTGGAATACCACCTTTGAATGGTTTTATGAGTAAATGGACAATAGCAATGGGCACTTTAGAAGCTGAAAAGCCTTTATATTTAGTTATAATTATTTTAAGTTCATTATTAAATGGTGTGTATTATTTACCGATAATAATACAATCATTTTTTGGGGGCGATGAAAGTCTAGGATATAATTGGGAGTTTAAAAGATTGAACTTTATGATTATTTTACCAATGTTAACTTTGGGTATCTTAATTTTACTTATAGGTATATTCCCGGCTTATCCAATAAATTATATAAATAGAATAGTTTCTATTTTAATTTAGTGATTTTTATTAATATTAATTTGTTAAGAGGAGGAAGCTTTAATGAGGTCTGGTTTTGTATTAGAAAGTATTCTTTTATTCACTTTATTAACACCATTCTTTGGTACTATATTTACTTATATTTTCAGAAATGATGAAGAGAAAAGAAGTGATTTCTTAATTGGAGTCACATTTTTAGTTTTCCTGCAGACTTTAATAATTATTTATTTAAGTTCAAATACAGGCTACTTTAGTTATAAAATAGCGAATATTATGGAGCGGGGACTTTATTTAGCTGTAACAAGATTTGATGCTATCTTCGCATTGTTAATAACTGGAATATGGTTTTTGTCAACTGTTTATGCAAAAAAGTATATGGCTGGTGAAGAGTATCAAAGTCGTTTTTATTTTGGATGGTTATTAACTTTAGGAGGAACATTAGGAACAATTTTTAGTGGCGATCTTTTTACATTATTTGTGTTTTTTGAAATAATGTCAATTACTTCATATATTTTAATAGTTCATAATCAGGATGAAGAAGCATTAAGTGCAGCTAAAACATATTTGTTTATGGCAATTGCTGGTGGATTAGCTATCTTGATGGGAATATTTTTAGTATATAATCAGGCAGGAACCATGGTATTTACAGAAATTGCTGATAATATAGATTTGTCAGGAAGAATTGGATATTTTATTGGTTTTTCATTACTTTTAGGTTTTGGTGTCAAAGCAGGTATGTTTCCAGTTCATATCTGGTTACCTCTTGCTCATCCTGTTGCACCAACACCTGCTAGCGCTTTACTTTCCGGCATTATGATAAAAACAGGGATTTATGGCATTATAGTTACTTTCAATTATGTTATTTCACCAGCTATTCCGGCGAATCAACAATTATTAGAATTTTTTGGTCAATTAATTATTGTTTTAGGATCTATTACAATGTTTATCGGAGCTTTTTTAGCTGTTTTTCAGGATAACATGAAAACAATTCTTGCATATAGTAGTGTTAGTCAAATTGGATTTATTTTAACTGGAATAGGCTCTGCTGCTTATCTTGGTATGGCTGGGAGTATTGGAGTAGAATCGGCCATGTATCATGTAATTAGTCATGCTCTCTTTAAGAGTAGCTTATTTATGATAGTTGGTTATATCTATTTAAAGACTCATGATTTAAATATTTTTAATCATGGTGGTTTGTGGAAGAAAATGCCTTTAACTATGGTGGCATTTTTGGCAGGAATGTTTGGAATAATTGGCTTAGTAGGATTCAATGGATTTATAAGTAAAAATTTATTACATGAAGCTGTTTATGAAGCATATAAATTAGATTATAATTTAATAATAAATTATTCAGAGATAATATTTACTATAACCAGTTCAATAACAGTTTTATATTTCTGTAAGTTATTTTATTATTTATTTTTAGGTGAAGAATCAAAAGCCAGTAAAAAAGTTAAAGAAAAAGAATACTCTTTAATTGGTATATTACCATTTGGTATAATTTCTTTTTTGGTTTTTTTGACTGGGATCATACCTAAAACTATTTATAATAGATTTATAGCATTATCTGGTCCAGGTTTTAATTATTCAGGTGGTCCAAGTATTCTCGAAATTAATTTATTTACTATGTATTTTATTTCAGCGTCATTTAAAGCTATTGCAATAGGGATAGGGTTATTTATTATATTTAAGTATTTTAATATTTATAAAATAAGACTTCCTGGATGGTTAAGTATACAATATATAATTTTTACTCCTATTTATAAAATATTAATTTTTGTTAGTGAATCGTTTTTATGGATTTTTGATGAAAAAGCTAACGATCTTCAGAAGAACGCGCCTAATATTTTAAATAAAATTAGTGAATATTTTAAAAGTGTTGTTGACAGAGATGAGGGTGAGGGTGAGCAATTAAATAATGATGATATAATTTATGAGAGAAGAGATAATAGTATTTGGCTTAAATTATTGAAAAAAATATATTTACAATTTGCTAAAATAAATATTGTTTTGGGGTTTACTAAAGAGGAGAGTTCTAAAGAAAGAATAGAGAAAGCAAAAGAAACAATAGAAAATATAGATACCTTTGATGATTTAACATGTTATATCTATGCAGGTAAATATGAAGGTGTTTTTTGGGATATTAAGAATTTAGATTTTGATTTATATTTAGTTTTATTTATACTTGTAATCTTAATGTTTTTATTAAGACCTGGTTTATAAAATTATAAGTTTAAATGCAAATGGCGAAAAACTCTTTGCTCTTTATTTAATATAGACATATTTTCTTAATTATCGCAAATAATTAGTTTAATATAAAGATAGTTGTTAAAATAAAAAGGAATTAAGCAATCTGTGTAGAATTTTAAGTAGTAGTGACTAGGAAATATAGAGTAATATTCAATTAGACTTTAAATTTTAAAATAATAATTTTTATTTAGATTAAGGAGTGGTTATTTTGAGAGAAATATGGAACATATTATCATTAGGTGGTCCAACAGCTTTACCGTTATTAATTGCATCTATTTTTAGTTTGGCTGTTATTATTGAGAAGACGTTATTTTTTGCTAGATATAGAAATGGAAATACCAGACTTATAAAAAAAGTTGAGATGTTACTTGAAGAAGGAGATACAATGGCGGCATTAAATCAGTTAAAAGGAAAAAGAGGGCCGGCTGTCAAAATGTTATCAACAGCAGTTAAACACTATTCAGAAGAGCCAGAAAGAATTAGAGAATTATTACAAATAGTTGGAGAAAACGAGATTAAAAAAATGGAAAAACATTTGCCAATATTAGATGTAGTTGCAATGGTATCACCATTATTAGGTCTTTTAGGTACTGTTTTAGGAATAATTAGTAGTTTTAATATATTAGGTGCAACTGCTGGCGTAGGTAACCCTGCTCAGGTTAGCGGCGGTATTGCAGCAGCATTAATTAGTACAGCTATTGGATTAATCATTGCTATTCCAACTGCTATTTTTTATTCATATTTTTCAAATATAGTTGAAAGAAAAGCACATAAATTAAACCAGAATATGGTTGAAATAATGGATATTGTCAGTAATAATGATGGTAGTAGCAGATATAGAACCAGGAGGGAAAGAAATGTTCAAACCTACTCTAAGTAAAAAGAGTTCTATAAATATTCTTCCTCTAATAGATGTTATATTCTTTTTATTGGTTTTCTTTATGTTATTTACTTCATTTAGAACTACACCTGAGGGTTTAGAGATGCAATTGCCAACGGCTGAGACAGTTACTGAACAGTCACAGGAGAATATAGTAGTTGATATAAGTGAAGATGGTCAATTTTATTTAGAAGGAGAACAATTATCTGTAGAAAACTTAACAGCGAGAGTTGCTGAATTATATGAAGAAAATTCTAATCGAGTTACTATTATAAATGCAGATCAAAATACGAGGTATCAACATGTAATTACTGTTATGGATAGTTTAAGATCTGCAGGTTTTTATGATTTAGCTCTTGCTGCAGAAAGAGACTCTTAATATCCGGTCTTTAAATAAAACTTTTAATCCGGAGTGGATAGTATGAATTTTAATAATGATAACAAAGATAGATTATATATATTTATTACAATTTCTTTAATAGCTCACTTGCTAATATTTTATTTGGTTCCGTGGGGTGGTTTAAGCGGAAGTTTGGCTAGCGATGGTTCTGATCAGAGGGATTTTGAATTCATTCAGGTTGTAGATTTTCAGCCAATGCCTGATGAACCTGAAGCAGTTGAGGAACCAGAACCAGAATCAGAGCCTGAACCAGATCCAGAACCTGAAAATGAGCAGGAATCTGAACCTGAAGAAGAAACTGAAATTGAGGAAGAAATTGAGTCAGATCCAGAACCTGAACCCGAACCTGAGCCCGAACCTGATCCTGAACCTGATCCAGAACCTGAAGAACAATCTGAACTTGAAGAGGAGCCTGAACCTGAATCAGAAGAAGTTGTAACAGCAGATGAATCTGAGTTAGAAATTGAAGAAAGTGCAGAGGAACCTGAAGAAGAATCTGAACCAGAGCCGGAGCCAGAATCAGAGCCAGAACTTGAAGAACAAGAAGTTGAAGACACAGAAGAAGATCAGGAATCAACTGATTCCTCTGAAACTCAAGCAGAAGAATCTCCACCAGCACCAGGAGAGTTAATACAGCAATCTCCATTACCGGTTTATCCAAAAGATTTGGTAGGAGGATCTGAAACTGGAAGAGTTTTAGTTGAAGCAAATGTCTCTGAAGATGGAAAAGTTCAATCAGTATCTGTAATTGAAAGTTCAGGTATTGATAGTATGGATAGGAATGCCCAATCAACAGTTGAAAGAGGTTGGTCATTTAGATCTTATAATAGATCATATATAATGGAAATTGAAGTTATTTTTGATGTTGATGAAAGAGATAATCCAGTTATAGATGTAGACTTATTAGACTTAAGATTTGAATAACACTTTGGAAAGAGGTGCCTCTTTTTATGATAGAAAAAACTACTCTTTTTGTTAAGGTAATCTTAATGCTATTACTGTTAGTTTTGTTAACAAGTCCAGTTTTAGCTGAAGAAGAGATTGACCTTGTCGAAAGAGAGGATGAGCATGGTAATTTAAGATTAGAAAATGAATATATTGCAATTGTAGTTAATCAATCAGATAATGCGATGGGTAGATTTGCTGTTGAAACTACAGGTGGTGATCCTGCCAGGGATGATGATGAAAATAAACCAATGATTTATGGTAGGCCTCAACCCTGGCCTTCTTTCACAACAGTTAAAATAGATGGAGATAATTATGTTTTTGGAGGAGAGACTGAAAGAAGAGCAGGACAGGGTGAAAATTATGGTGGATTAGTTGAAGAACCACAATTAGTTGGTGACTCTATAATAACAATTTTTGAATTAGGTGGGTTGGAAGTTGAACAGGTTTTAATGTTTGAAAGAAGTTCAACTACTGGTCTTTATGACACTGCAAGAATTGAGTATAACATGACTAATATTACTGATGAAGATAAGCCAGTTGGACTTAGGATAATGCTTGATACTATGTTAGGAGAAAATGATGGTGCTCCTTTTAGAATTAGAGATCAAGCTATTACAACGGATACAATGTTTGAAGGAGATAATCTACCAAGTTTTTATCAGTCCTTCGATAGTTTAACAGATCCCCAAGTTACATCTCAGGGAACATTTATAGGTGAATCTGTTGATACACCAGATAGAGTTTATATGTCAAACTGGGGAAGTTTAGCTGATGGAGCCTGGGATTTCAACTTTAATCCTGGAGAAGAATTTGTTAGAGAAGGTGAATTTGAGATAGATAGTGCTATAGCAATGTATTGGGACCCAGTTAATATTGAACCTGGGGAAACACTAACATATTCAACTAATTATGGATTAGCAGGTATATCAATGGTTCCAGGCCTATTATCTTTAGGAGTTACTTCTCCTTCAGAGTTTTCATTTTCTGAAAGAAATCCAGAATTCCCTGTAGTTGCATATATAGAAAATACCGCAGAAATAACTGCTGAAAATGTAGTTGCTCGTCTAAATCTGCCAGATCAATTAGCTTCAGATAATATAGAAAGAGATTTAGGAGATTTAGAGGAAAATGAAGTTACACAGGTTAGCTGGAGTGTTAGAGCTACTACTGATAATTTACCTAATATATTAAACTTCGAAGTTGAGGTTGATGCAGATAATACAGATTCAAATGTTGCAGAAAGAGAGTTAAATGTTGTAGCACCAGCTGAGTTAGAAGCCAATTTATTTTCAGTAGAAGAGATGGTTTTAAGAGAAGGAGATTTATATCCTATCCCTTATACTATTAGAGCTGAGATTGAAAATGTTGGTGGAACAACATTTTATGGCTTTGAAAGTGAAATGATATTACCTCCAGGATTGGATTTCGCTAGATATGAAAAACCAAATAAAAATGCTGGAATGATTAGACCAGGAGAAAAACTGACTATTGATTGGAAGGTAATGCCACTTGATGTAGAAGGTACATTTCCTTTTGCTGTTCAGATTAGAGGTCAAGACGGATATTCAAGGACTTTAAGAGAAAGAGTTAATATTCCTGCGACTTCTCCAACCATATATTTAGTTGCTGATAGATCATCGGAAGAGGTAGAATATTTAACTTTAAAAGTAAAAGGGAGTTATTTAGATAATATAGAAAATATTGAATTTAAATTAAGGTATAATGATGAGAAAATCAAACCTGTATATCATACTAGAGGTACAGCTTTTGTTAGAGATGGAAGATTGATGGCCTGGGCTGGTCCAGATGAAATAACATCTGAATACTTCTCTTTTAATGAAGAACTACCGGCAGATATAAATTTAGGTGGTTTAGCTAAAATTGTTTTTAGATTAGAAGATAGAGAGTTAAGGTACAATGAGCTAGGGCTGGAAATATATGATCTAGTTGCTTTAAGTGGAGATGGAGAAGAGATTGATTTGAGGGTTGAGCAAATTCAATTAGAGGAGGAAAAATAGCAGTGAAAAAAGCTATAATAACATTTAGTATAATAGTTTTAGTTGTTTTTAGTTTTACAATTAATGTTGGTGCTGTTGATATTGAAGATGTGCCTGAAGATCATTGGGCATATGAAAATGTAAGGGTTTTAGTAGAAAGAGGATATATTTCACTATATGATGATGATACCTTTGCTGGCTCTAATAGAGTGTCAAGGTATGAGTTAGCTGAAGTAATAGCTAATTTACTAGAGGATATTCATGTCGGTGAGACTGAAGTTGGAGAAGAAGATATTGATATTTTAAGGCAGCTTTCATTAGAATTTAGAGATGAATTAGTTGATGTAGCAGCTGATATGGACCTTTTCTCTGACAGGGTTGATGAACTAGAAGAAGAAGTTTTAATTCAGGGAGAGGAAATGGCAGGATTTTATGAATCATTAGATGATATTGAGAGAGAAGTAGCTCAAATGATAGATGAAATAGCTAGCTTGAGAGCTATTGAAGATGAGGTCGAAAACCTTGAAGCCAGATTAGATGATTTAGATGAAAAGTATCTGGAGTTAGAGGAAACAGCTGTTGCAGAAGTACCTGATGATATTGAAGATTTTCAGATGAATATTAGCAGCAGACTTGATTCAATAGATAATAGATTGACAAATTTAGAAGAAGATCAGGCTGAAAGTCAGGAACAAATTCGGGCATTAGAAAGACAGAGCAGTAATTATATGTTATATATTGGAGCCGTGGCTTTAATAAGCTTATTAACTCTTACATTGTAATTTAGGGAGGGGTTGCAGGTGGCAAAAATTAAAATTAAATATACTAGCTGCCTGCTCATTATTGTCTTATTAATAACTTTAGTTTTTGGCTTTGATATATACTTTAGTAGATCAGTAAAAGCAGATGGCTTAGCTAGTAATGATCTTATAAAGGGTGCTGGTGTTGCAGTTACACTAATTGTTTTAAGTCAGTTATTTTTAAATTCTAGAGAAAAAACTGAATCAAGAGAAATAGAGATAGACCGAGATGAACAAATAGATAATTATGATTTTGATATTTTTGAAAATGACATTGATAAGCAAGATGTTTTTGTTGATATTAATGATAAAGAATTAGATATGTTGACCAGAATTATTAGTGGTGAGGCTAGAGGCGAACCACTAGAAGGACAAATAGCAGTTGGTGCTGTTGTTATAAATAGAGTTTTGAGTGATGATTTTCCTGACACTATAGAAAAAGTAATTTTTCAAGAAGGTCAATTTATTGCAATTGATGATGGGTATTATGATATGACTCCTTCTGAAAAATCATATAAAGCAGCTTTAAAAGCTTTAGAAGGGGAAGATCCAAGCAATGGAGCTTTTTACTTTTATAATCCATTGACAGCAAGAACTTTATGGTGGTTAAGTAGCAGGGAAAAAACTGCTGAAATTGGGAACCATGTTTTCGCTAAATAAAAATATATAAACATATATAAATTAACCCCATCTTTATATCAATTCAGATGGGGTTAATTTAGCTTATATGTTTTTTATTCGTGATATTTGAAATATCTTGCTACTTAAATTAATTGGCCATTCTTCAGTTCGATTAACAGGTAGTTTTGTAAACCTTGAAAGATGTTCGGTTTCTAATATATCACTTTTTCCTTCTTTATCTTGAATATATATCTTACTGTTTTCTGGGCAAATAATTGCAGATAGAATATCATACTTTTTATGCATAATTTGATTGCCTTTACCATATCTTTTTTGAGATTTTATAAACTCTAAGCCTACCTTTGCAATCCGTTTATCTTCGCCAAACATTAATAGTTCAGTTTGGTTTTTTATTATATCAGCAAAAATTATAACTTGAGTTTCTTCAAATTTTATTGCATTATAACCTTTTGTATTCCTGCCAGTAGTTGATATTTCATTACCATTAAATCTAATAAACTTTCCAGTATTTATTCCAATTAAAATATCATTTTTTAAATTTCCTGTAAAAACCTCTTTAATTGAATCATCATCTTCTAAATTAATTGCTTTGATTTTAGAAACATTGCTGATATATTCTTTTCCTTTTGTTGCTTTAATCTTACCTCTTGAAGTTGCTATAATAATATTTTCTTCCTTGACTTTATCATTTAAAGGTAGTATTCTAATTAAATTTTCATTTGGTGGCAAACTAAAATAATTTTCAAGAGGATCACCAGTAGATAAGCCATGATGTTCTGGGATATCATGAACCGGGAGCCTATAAACCAGACCTTCTTTTGTGAAGAATACTAGATCATCAAAGCTTTTCAAGTTGAAAATATCGATTATAAAATCATCTTTAGCAGTTCTAATATTTTCTATTTCCAAAGATTTTTTGATTAATCCCTTTGCTGATAGAGAAATAATATATTCTTTTTCTTTTATTAAATCTTCTTTTTCTATTGTAGCTTTATTTTCATCTTTAATTATTTGAGTTCTTCTCTGGTCACTATGGGTAGTTTTAATTTCTTTTAGTTCATCAATAATTACATTATCTAGTTTTTGAGTATTGTTTAATATTTTTTTATAATTTTCTATCTGTTTTTTTATTGAATCATGATCGTTTTTGAGTTCTTCTTGTTTAATTCTAACCAGTCTCTGTAATTGCATTTCCATAATTGCATTAGCTTGTTTTTTAGTTATATCTAATTCACTTGCTAATCTATCTATGGCTTCAGATTTTGATTTTGAACCTCTAATTATATATATAACCTTATCTAGAAAATCTAAAGCAATTATTAGTCCTTCCATGATTTTCAGTTTTTCATTATCTCTATTTAATAAATTTTGAATTCTAGTTTTAACTGTTTTTCTTCTAAATTTTATAAAATGAATTATAATATCCTTTAAATTCATAATAATTGGTTTGTTTTCTAAAAGCGCAAGCATATTAACTCGAATGTTGGTCATTAAAGAAGTATATTTAAATAGTCTATTTTTTATAATACTATAATCTGAGCCAGTTTTAATATTTAGAACAATTCTAATTCCATGCTGGTCAGATTCATCTCTAATATCTGTTATATTCCTTAAGTTTTCTTTTTCGATCTGGTCTGTGATTTCACTAATTAATTTTGTCTTATTAATCTGATATGGGATTTCGGTGATAATTAATTTATTTGATTCTTTAATTATCTTACCTCGAACTTTTAGGCTACTATTTCCATTCTTATAGGCTTCTTTAATATTATTTTCGCCGATGATCTGGCCACCAGTTGGAAAGTCCGGGCCAGGTATGTACTCTAATAAATCTGAGATATTCAGATTTTGATTTTTTATTAAAGCAATTGTTGCATCAATAATTTCTCCAAGGTTATGAGGAGGAATATCTGTGCTCATTCCAACTGCAATACCACTGGATCCATTTACCAGGAGTTGTGGAAAGGCTGCAGGCAAAACCTTAGGTTCCTGCAATGTATTATCAAAATTATCTTTATAGTTAACGGTGTCGAACTTTAAATCCTTTAATAATTCCTGACTTAAAGAACTGAGTCTTGCTTCAGTATATCGCATGGCAGCAGCACTATCGCCATCAATAGAGCCGTAATTACCATGGCCATCTATTAATGGGTATCTCTGATTAAAATCCTGGGCCATTCTTACCATGGCATTATATAATGCATTATCTCCATGGGGATGGAATTTACCTAAAACCTCACCGATGATTCTGGCTGATTTCTTATGGGGCTTATCTGAGGTAAGACCTAATTCATAGGCACCGTATAATAAGCGTCTGTGTACTGGTTTAAGGCCATCTCTAACGTCAGGCAATGCTCTACCTACTATAACGCTTAAAGAGTAATTTAAGTAGGATTCTTTCATTTTTTCTTCTATGGAAATTGGTATTATTTCATCTGTCATATTATAAACTCCTTTATATTCTATACTTTTTATCTACAGAATTTATTATATACTAATCTATAGCCTTTTTGCAAGATTGGTCAAACTAATGTATTTTTGTTATAATATAGTTTGTAAAGAATTAAGAAAGGAACGGTGAC
>CAYONR010000018.1:0-16291 GCA_964405365.1 uncultured Halanaerobiaceae bacterium | reverse complement strand
AGGCTCAAAGTATAGTAGCGAACCATCACTTTCATCAGCTTCAGTAAGAAAAAAATCACCATCACCAGATCTATAATTACCAGATATCAAATCTATATCTCCACCGACCATAACGGAAGGATCTTTACCTGAGTTCACGAAAATACTGGCTAACATGCCTGTAGTAGTAGTTTTACCATGACTACCACTAACTGCGATCAACCTCTTGTTTTTAGTTATTTCTGCCAGCATTTCAGCTCTTTTATAAATTTTAATATCATTATTCCTGGCAAATTTCAATTCAAAATTTTCATCAGGTATCGCACTACTTATCACAACAATATCAGCCATCTTTACATTTTCTGCTTTATGTTTTATATTAATTAAAGCACCTTTTGATTCTAGCTCTTTAATTTTATTATTGTAAATCAGATCAGAGCCAGTAACTTCTATATTATATTCCAATAGAAAATTAGCAATAGCACTCATTGATATTCCACCTATACCAATAAAATGTACTCTTTTATCTTTGAATTTATCCATAAAAATCTACTCCTCATTTGAGTGCTATCATTTTTGAGCTAGACTATAAACTAATCTATATAAATCATCTAAGGCTTCTGGCTTTCCCAATATTTCACTAGCACATCTCATATTTTTGAGTTTATTTTTATCATTAATTAACTCTTTTATTTTATTAAAAACAATTTGATTTTTAATTTCATCATCTTCATAAATTACAGCTGCTCCCTTTTCTTCTAAAACTTTAGCGTTTTTAAACTGATGGTTATTAGTAGCAAATGGATAAGGAATTAAGATAGATGGTAACCCTAAAGCAGTAATTTCTGCTATGCTAACTGCTCCAGCTCTACTAATAACCAGGTCTGCAGCTGCTAATGCATATTCAATATTATCCATAAAAGAGGAAACAATTAATTTCTTATTGAAATTATTATAGCCATTGACTTTATTTTTAACTTCTTCATAATCATTATTTCCAGTTATATGAATTATATTAAGATTATCCAACTCTATTAGATCATCATACATTTCAAGCATTAATCGATTAATACTCGTTGCTCCTTGACTTCCTCCCATCACTAATAATACATCACTCCTATCAGATAACGAAAGCTTAAATTTCGCATCTTTTTTAGAAACCTCTAGAATCTCTTTTCTTACAGGATTACCTGTTAAAAACAACTTATCTTTCTTCTTAAAAAAATTTTCAGATTGTTGATAACTTAACGCTACTTTATCTACAAATTTAGAAGATATTTTGTTTGTTAAACCTGGTACAGAATTCTGTTCATGAATAAGAGTACTGATATTTAACAACCAAGCAGCCAAAATAGATGCACCGGATACATAACCACCAGTTCCTACTACTACATCTGGAGTTTCTTCTTTTAAGATTTTCCTTGCTTTTAAAACCGCCTGTATGTTCGCAATCCCTGAACTAAAAAGATCTATATTTATTTTCCTGGGAAGAGCTTTAACAGGTAAATCATAAAAAGGTATGTCTTCTTTAACTGCTATTCTCTTTTCTAAACTATTTTCCCTACCTAAATATATTACTTCTCCACCTTCATTTAACCATCTTTTTGCAAGTGCAATTGCAGGAAATATATGTCCTCCTGTGCCTCCACCTGCTAAAGCTAACTTCATATCTAATCTTCCTTTCAAAATCTTACTTGCTTTGCCTGGAAATATTTAATAAAATTCCGACAGCATAAAAAGATATTAATAAAGAACTACCACCATAACTAATAAATGGTAAAGTAATACCTGTAACAGGCAACAAAGCAGTTACAGCACCAATATTTATTAAAACCTGAATTATTATCATTGAAATAATCCCGATAGCTAATAAAGAACCAAAAAGATTTTTCGCATTTAAAGCAATTAATACCCCTCTATATGCTAATAAACCAAATAATATTATAACAAAACCTGCACCAATTAATCCAAATTCTTCTCCTAAAATAGCAAAAATAAAATCAGTTCCTGGCTCTGGTAAATATAAAAACTTTTGTCTGCTGTTTCCAGGACCAACACCTGTTAATCCACCAGAACCTAGAGCTAATAAAGATTGAATAATATGATAACCTGCACCTCGTGGGTCTTCCCACGGATTTAAAAATGCCTGAACCCTATTAAGCCTGTAAGGTGCTGAACTTATATAATAAACCATAAATAATACACCTGGAACTGAAAGCCCGAAAAGATGTTTAAGCTTCATCCCACCAACTAATAATAATATAAATGAAAAACCAATAATATTAACTGCTGTTCCCATATCTGGCTGCTGCATTATTAAAATAGCTGATAGGCCAATTATTATAATAACTGGTAAAATGCCATCTTTGAATTTTTGAATTTTTGCAGGTTTCCTACTTATAAAACTGGAAATATATATGATCAGTGCTATTTTTATAGCTTCTGATGGTTGAAAATCAAAAAACCCTAAAGATATCCATCGTGTTGCACCACCTGCAGTTCTTCCTACACCAGGAATTAAAACTAAAATCAATAAAAAGAAACCTAAAGCAAGAATTTTTTTGGAGTTTCTATAGTAAATATTATAATCGATCGTAGAAGCAATAATCATTATAGCTAATCCTGCCAGAGCAAATATAAGCTGTCTTGTAAAAAAATAATGAGCATTACCATACAAATTATAAGCCCTAACTCCACTGGCACTCATAATCATAATTAAACCAATCAAAATCAATAAAAGAGTAATTATAAAAAGAGGAAAATCAATATTCGAATACTTTTCCTCCATGATTAACACCGCCTACTCAAACTCTTTTTTTATATATTCAATGAATTTTTGGCCCCTAATTTTATAATTGGGAAACATATCCCAACTTGGAGCTCCTGGGGAAAATAAGATAGTCAATTTTTCTTTAAAATCGCTCTTCGATACTAATTTCTTGATAGTCTTAACTGCTTCTCCAATATGCTCAGCTACATAAAAAAGTTCAAATTCTTTTTCTTTGAATTTATCCTCAATTTTATTTGAAATCTCACCGATTAAAATTATATAATCACATTTAATTATTATTTCATCAATCAAACTATCATAATTCAAATTTCTATCTTGCCCCCCCATGAGTAAAATCACTGGTTTAGAAAAAGAAGATATTGCAGCCTTAGTTGCATGGGGGTTAGTTGCTTTGGAATCATTATAAATTTGCAATCTATCATTTTCCATAATTAATTCCAGTCTATGGGCTTCCGTTTGATAATTATAAACAACCTTCTTTATTATATCAGAAGAAACCCCAAAATGACATGATATTAATGACGCGAATGCTATATTTTCTATATTATGGGCACCTTTTAAAGAAATTTTATCCCTGGATAACAATTTGTCTTTATGATTATCCAAAAAATAAATATAATTATTATCATAATATATTCCTTTGTCAATTTTACTATTGGCATTGCTAATATAAAAAATATTAGAATCAATAAAATTACTTAAAGCAAATATTTTCTTATTATCAAAATTTAATATAGCAATATCTTCTTCAGTTTGATTTTTAAAAATATTTGCTTTTGATTCAAAATAGCTTTCTTCATTAACATGCCAGTCCAAATGATCAGGAGAATAATTAATAAATGCAGCTACTTTAGGTTTGAATTTTTTAATAAATTTTAATTGAAATGAACTCAATTCAACAACCACTATATCATCCTTACTCAATATATCTACTATACTAATTAAAGGCTTACCAATATTTCCCGCAATTATTATATTTTTATCCAAACCTTTTTTTAATATTTCACCTAAAATTGAAGTCGTTGTTGTTTTACCATTTGTACCAGTTATAGCAATAATCTCTGATTCAATAAAATTAAATGCTAACTCAATCTCACTAATTATCGAAATATATTTTTTTCCAGCTTCTTTAATTAATAAATGATTTTCTGGAACCCCTGGGCTTACAATAACAAGATCTACTTCATCTAATCCAGACTTGTCTCTTTCTAAAAAAATTATATCTGAATTTTCTTCTTTTATTCTTAATATTTCCGGGAAATTCGACCATGCTTTATCATCAAATAATTTTAAACTATTTACCTTATTTATTAAAAATTTTATAAGTGCTTTACCTGTCGAGCCCCCAGCACCAATAATTGCTATATCCATTTTTTTTAAATCTTTTCTATTCACAAATCTACACCTACTTATAATTTTCTATATTAAAGGGAGGAATGATATTAAACCTATTCCAGAAAATAAAATATGTAATATGAGAAATCTCATAGTTACTTTAATTTCTGGCCAACCTGATAACTCAAAATGATGATGAATTGGAGCCATTTTAAATATTCTTTTGCCATTGGTAATTTTAAAATAACTTACTTGTAAAATCACAGATAATGTTACAAGAACAAACATACCACCGATAAATATAAGATAAAGTGAAGTTCCTGTCAATAAAGCCACCGTTGCTAAAAAACTACCTAAAAATAAAGAACCTGTGTCGCCCATGAAAATCTGAGCCGGATTTACATTATACCATAAAAAACCAAGACAACTTGATATAGTTATAGCTACAATTACAATCAATTGATTATAACCTAAAAAATATAATATTGGTATAAATGCCAGACATGAAATAGTAAATAAACCACTTGCAAGACCATCTAAACCATCACTTAAATTAACTGCATTGCTAGTAGCTGGTATTAATATTAATGAAAATGGTATTACAAAATAGCTTAAATTTATATTGCTTGATGTAAATGGTATATAAAGATCTGTAAAATTATAATAATATAATAGTATTCCTATTATTAGTCCTATGAATAATTGAATTAAAAACTTAGTTTTTGCTTTTAAACCTAATGATTCAGCCCCTTTAATATTTAAAATATCGTCTACTAAACCTAAAAAACCATTTGTTATAATTGCTAACAATATTATCATTATTTCTGTTGACCAATCTAAAAATATAACCACTAATAAAGACACTAAAACAAGTATCAGAGCTCCACCCATAGTAGGAACCCCTTCTTTTGAATAATGACTCTCAGGACCTTCTTTTCTTATCTGCTGACCAAAACTAAAACTTTTCAGCTTATTAATAAAAACAGGCATTAATAATACTGTAAAAACAAATGGACTCGTAAATATAATCAAATTACTCATTTAGCCACCATACTCCAATAATAAGTCAACAATTTCTTCCATTTCAAGAGCACGAGAACCTTTTACCAGAATTGCATCACCAGATCTTTTTGTTTTATTAATAAAAGAAGCTGCATCTTCATTACTATTGAACACATATATATTTTGTTCCGCCATTCCTGATTCAGATGCTCCCTCAGCAATTATTTCTCCCATACTACCTACACCAATTAATACATCTATTCCATTTTTATAAAGGTATTTACCAATTTCTTTATGAGCAGCAGTTTCAATCCTACCCAATTCAAGCATTGCTCCCAAAACAGCTATCTTCCTTTCGCCGTCTATGTTTATTAAGGAATCTATGCCAGCTTTCATGGATAAAGGATTTGCATTATAAGAATCGTTGATTATTCTAATACCATCAATTTTTCTAATCTCCTGCCTCAATTCAGTAACTTCAATATCTTTAATTCCATTTTTAACTGAATCCCAACTAATATTCAGTGCCCTTGCTACAGCAATAGCTGCTAAAGCATTATATATATTATGTTCCCCGGCACGGTCCATTTCAAGAATATAAGTATTTTCTCCCTCATGAACTCTAAATCTTGATTCTTCGCCATTTTTTATATATTCTATTTGATCAGCATAATAGTCCACTTTTTCATCTTTTAAACTTATTGTAATCTTATTTAAATCGCCAAACTTATTAACCATATCTCTTATATATTCATCATCATAATTTAATACAGCTATTCCTTCTGAATTTAAACCAATTAATAATTCCTCTTTTGCTCTGGCAACATTTTCAATTGTTTTAAGGTTTTTTAAATGAGCAGGGCCTATATTTGTGATAACTCCAATATCAGGATTGGCAATCTCTGCCAGCCTCGAAATATCACCTCTATTTCTCATAGCCATTTCTAAAATTGCTATATCCTCATTACCATCTAATTCAAGAAGAGATAATGGTAAGCCATATTCATTATTATAATTACCTTTGCTTTTCAATACTTTTTTTTCCTCACTCAGAATACTTGCTATTATATCCTTAGTAGTAGTTTTGCCGGCACTTCCTGTAATACCAATCACTTTTAAAGATTTTATTTCATTTCTAATAAATGAAGCCAAATCCTGCAAAGCCCTTGTAGTATCACGCACTAAAATTATTGCTAATCCTGAATAGGGCTTTATAGATCTCGAAGTAATAACTATCTTTGCACCATTATCAATAGCTTCAGGAATAAAATTATGACCATCATTATTTTCTCCAACTATCGCAAAAAATAAATCTCCTGGTTTAACCCTCCTGCTATCAATATCCATATTGTTTACTACCTGATCTGGATTCCCCTGAAGAATCTTTCCATCAACAGCCTCAACAATCTCTTTTAATTTAAGTGAGAGCATTATTTCCCTCCACTCCTTTGTTTTAAAGCTTGAGAAGCAACTTCTCTATCATCAAAATCAATAATTTTATCTGCAAACTCTTGATAAGTCTCATGACCCTTCCCAAATATAATAATTATATCATTTCTTTCTGCTTCCATTATGGCTTTATTAATAGCTACACCTCTATCTAAAATTTTGGTATACTCAGCTTCAGGATACTTAGTTTTAATACCCTCTTCAATATCATCAATTATTTTACTCGGTTCTTCAGATCTTGGATTATCCGAAGTCAAAATTATTTTATCAGCCAATTCGTAACCTATTACACCCATTTTCGGTCTTTTTTCTTTATCTCTATCGCCACCACAACCAAAAACTGCAATAACATTATTTTCTTTAAATTCATTTATGGAATTTAATACATTTTTAATGCCTGCAGGTGTATGAGCATAATCTACTAAAACAACAATATCTGATTTGTTTTTGATATATTCAAATCTTCCTGGAACTCCTTTGAATTCTTTAACAGCTTCAATTATTTTGTTAATTTCAATTCCATATCCTAGTAAAATAGCAGTAGCAGTTAAACAATTATAAACATTAAACTTCCCAGACATATTAAGTTTAAATAATTTATTGTTTAATTTAAACTCTATTTTATCTTGATATAAATTAATACATTCTGCTTTATAATTTGATTTATTTTTGATTGAAAAACTAAATTTATTAATATCATCTAAATTTTCAAAAGCCTTTCTTAATCTATCATCATCACTATTATAATATACTTTACCATCAGGAATAAGATACTCGAGTAATTTTAGCTTAGAATTCAGATAATTATTGAAATTTTGATGAAAACCTAAATGATCTCTACTAATATTAGTAAAGGCAACAGAAGAAAAACCAAGTCCCTTAATTCTGTCTAATGATAAGGCATGTGAAGATACTTCCATAATAACTTTTTCACATCCATTATTATACATTCTAGCTAGATTTCTATATATATCATCAGCCTCAGGGGTTGTTCTTTTTGCATCAATACTCTTTTCTCCATCATATATTTCAATTGTTCCCAATAACCCTGTCTTGATATTTAAAAACTCTAGAAATGATTTAACCATATAAGTAGTAGTAGTTTTACCATTGGTTCCTGTAATACCAATTAAATCCATTTTTTCTTCTGGATGCCCAAATAATTCAGCAGCAACTAAACCTAAAATTTTAGCAGGATTATCTGTTCTAAAATATAATGCATCTTTTCTAATCCTGGCTGGTAAGTTTTTAACAATAAATACTCTTGAACCATTTTCATAAGCATCATCTATAAATTTATGACCATCTGTATTAAAGCCTTCTCTAGCAAGAAATATTTTATTTCTGTTAGCCCTCTTAGAATCATGGACAATATCGTTTACTTGATATTCAGAATTGCCATATTTTTCAACTAAAAAATTAAATTTATTAAATAAATCTAAAGCCTGCAATTATATTCCTCCAATCTTAAATAACTTCTTCTATTCAATATTAATTGAAGAAAAAATATCAACTCTTTCGCCAGGAGAAGGGTCCTGTGTCTGAACTGAACCAGAAATTAAGCCATTAGTTTTAAACCCAAATCTCCAGGCCCTCTGTTCAGCCTCATGAGCAGATAAGCCTCTTAAATCAGGGACTACAACTTTTTTGGATTCATAAGAATCTTGATCTAAATATAAAGTAACTGTTGATTTTTCATTAATTATAGTTCCTGGTAATGGAGTTTGAGCTTGTATTTTTTCTCCCTCTCCTATCAGTTTAACATTTACATCTTTATTTCTCAATACTTCTTCAATCTGCTTTGCTTCAGCATTTTGATAATTTTCTATAGTAATATTTTTTTCTAGTATATTTATATCTGGAAAAGGTTGTTTTGCTGACGATATATCTAAATGTCTAACTAAGTTTTCAGCTAAAGAATTAAATACTGGTACTACATTTTCACTGGCATAATAATTTTCATCTTCTAAATCATAAAGAACTATATAAATTAATAATTCTGGATTATCTCCTGGAAGTAATCCAACAAATGAAGTATCATATCTATCTTCTTCTCCATAATGTCTTGAAGTTCCTGTTTTTCCTCCAACTAGATACCCATCAATACCTGCTGAACTACCTGTACCTGAATCTACAGCATTTATCATTAAATCTTTAACTTTATTTGCCGTCTCTTCAGAAATAACCTGTCTAATTTTTTTTGGCTCCAATACTTCTTCTTTGCCCTCATCTTTATTGTAAATTCTATCAACAAGTCTTGGTTCATATAAGTATCCACCATTAGCAATTGCAGATACTGCAGTAGCTAGCTGAATAGGTGTTGCAGTTAACCCATGCCCAAAAGACATTGTAGCCTGTTCAATATCAGTATATTGTCCTGGTACTAAAATACCTGAACTTTCTCCTGGAAACTGAATACCAGTTTTATTCCCAAAATTAAAAGATCTCAGTCCATCCAAATATTCATCTGCATCTATACTTAATCCTACCTTTACAAAGCCTGGATTACTAGAATTAGAAAAAATATCTCTGAAATCCTGCCAACCATGTCCTCCACGACGCCAACTATGAATTCTTTCTCTACCAACATTTATATGACCAGGATCACTAAAATAATCATTCATATCATAATAACCATATTCAAAAGCAAGAGCTGCAGTAAATATCTTGAAAATCGAGCCAGGCTCAAAACTATCCTGTACTGCTTTGTTTCTCCAGTTATTTTGAGTATATTCTGTAAAATGATTAGGATCAAAATCGGGCTTATTAGCTAGAGCAAGTATTGACCCATCTTCAGGTCGCATTACTACAATCGAGCCACCGGAAATATCATGTTTTTCTTTAGCCCTTTCTAATTCTCTTTCAGCATAATATTGGCTTACCTCATCGATCGTTAAAAATATATCATTACCTTCTTGAGGAGCAATATAATCCATAATACCATCTGGTATAGATCTACCTACAGCATCCTGTTCCTGAAGTGTTCTCCCAGGTAGACCTTGTAGCTCATTATTATATGATAGCTCAATTCCTTCAAGACCATAATTATCTATTCCAGAAAAACCGATTATTTGTCCTGCCAAATTATCTTGAGGATATAACCTTTCATCTTCTTTGATATATGATATGCCTGGTAAATTCATTTCTTCAACTTCTTTATATTGTTCTTCTGAAACTTTTCTTTCTATGTAAACCAGAAAAGCTTCCCTTTCTAACCTTCTTTTTATATTAACTTCATCAATAGACAAAACCCCCGCTAATAGCGAAGCTATATTTGCGGGGTCGTTAATTTGATCTGGAAAAGCAATAACTGTTTTGCTTTTTTTATTTACAGCTAATTCTTTGCCATTAAGATCATATATATTACCTCTATTAGTTTCTAGGCTTAAATCCCTAACTCTCTGATTTAAAGCCATAGAACCATAATAATCACTCTGTAAGACTTGTACCCAGACAAGCCTGACAATCAAAATCATCAGTATTACTAATAAAAATATAAAAAATAATTTTATTCTTTCTTTAATTATCACATGATATTTATCAGCCATTTTATAACCACCTATTCTAAAGTAGCCGCCCTAACATTTTGAATTCCTCTCCAAAACGATGTTAACCAATCAGACTGGTTATTACTGGCATAGTGAATTTCGCTTTCAGCAGGCCCTTCTCTTAATGCAAGCCTGGTCACACTTTCTGCTTCTACCATACCTAATTCTTCTTTAGCAATTCTTTCAATTCTATTTAAAGAAGTTTTGCTTGATAAATCAAGTATCAATTCTCTATTTTCAGACTGCAACTCTGACAAATTATTCTCTAAAACTTCTAATTGATAATTCAAGTGAACCAACCTAAGAGACTGACTAATTATTAAAGTAATTGGTAGAATAAGTATTATAAATAAAACTAGTATTGTTAAACCCGCCTTCTTTTTCTGTTTGCTGCTTGAATAATCTTTCTTTCTTGAATAATTAGTTCCTGTACTACTCAATTGGTTTGACATTAATCCAGACCCCCCTTCTAAATTTTAAATTCAAATTCTTTCAGCAACTCTCAATTTTGCAGAACGAGCTCTCCTATTTTCTGAGATTTCCCCCTCATCTGCGATTACCGGGCTCCTTGTTATAACCTTCAAAGTCTTTTCTTTTTCACACCTACAGACGGGTATTTCCGGTGGACAAATACATTCTTTAGCGGCATTTCTAAAACTATGTTTAACGAGCCTATCTTCTAGTGAGTGAAAAGATATAATACAAGCCCTACCTCTCTTATTTAATATAGAAGGAACTAACTCTAATATCTTCTCTAATTCATTTAATTCCTGATTTGTTTCAATTCTAATAGCCTGAAAAGTCCTTCTGGCGGGGTGGCCTCCTGAACTCCTTGCAGAAGCTGGTATGGCCATTTTAATAACATCTACTAAATCCTGGGTTGTTTTTATTGGCTCTTTTTTTCTTTCCCTAATAATAAATTCAGCAATCCGACTAGCCCATCTTTCTTCGCCGTATTTATAGATTATTTCATTAAGTTTATCAGCAGAATAATTATTTACAATTTTATATGCAGTTAATTGTTGAGTTTTATCCATTCTCATATCTAATGGTGCTTCTTTACTATAACTAAACCCTCTCTCTGCATTATCCAATTGAGGAGAGGAAACGCCTAAATCTAAAACTATACCATCTAATCCTGAAATTTCTAACCTGGATAAAAATTCTTTGATAGCAGTAAAACTTTCATGAAAAAGTTCCACCTTATCTTCAGGCAAATCATTCCGACAATAATCAATAGCTTTTAAATCTTTATCTGTTCCAATCAATAATCCATTGCCACTTTTTAATTCATCTACAATGGCTTTTGAATGGCCGCCACGACCAAGGGTTCCATCGAAATAAATACCATCAGGCTTTATATTTAAATATTTAATTGTTTTTTCTAATAAAACTGGATTATGTTCAGACATGAATTCTCCACCTTATACTAATTATTATATACCTAGATCTTCCATTGTAGCAGCAATATCTTCATGTGATTCTTCTGCTTCTATCATAAATTCATCCCATTTTTCTTTAGACCATAATTCTATTCTATTGGCTAAACCGATTATGACTATCTCTTTATTTAAATCTGCATAATCCCTTAAATTTTGAGGAAGACTAATTCTGCCCTGTTTATCAAGATTTGATTGATCAGCACCTGAAAAGAAAAATCTAGTAAAACTCCGGGCATTTTTACTTGTTATAGGAAGTTCTTTTAACTTACTTTCTAAAATCTTCCACTCTTCAATTGGGTATAGAAATAGGCAATTATCCAGTCCACGGGTAATTACAAAATCACCATCAAGGGTTTCTCTAAACTTAGCCGGCATTGTAACCCGGCCCTTTTTATCCATATTATGAACAAACTCTCCCATAAACATACCTATTTCACCCCCATATATACCACTTTACACCACAATATACCACTCTCATACTAACTTATTCTACCTCGAGCTAAAAACTCCTTTTTTATTTAAGGGTTTTTTATAAAAAAATTCCCCTTTTTCAAGGGGAATAGTCAAATAGTCTTATTTTTATATCAGATAATTCTATTGATGCACTAACTTGCTATATAAAATATCTGCCAGATCTTATATTTTATATATAAAAATCAGGATATATTAATAAGTCTTTTTAATAAATCTGAATAATTTATCCCACTTGCTTCCCACATCCGGGCATACATGCTTTTAGGTGTGAAACCTGGCATAGTATTTATTTCATTTATAAATACATTATTTTCATCATCTAAGAAAAAATCAATCCTTGCTAACCCACTACAATTTAAAAGTTGAAAAGTTTTTTCTGCTAAATAACGAATTCTATTCTCCAATTTACTATTTAAATTTGCTGGAGTCTTTAAAATAGTATCATCAGAATAATACTTAGCCTCATAATCATAAAATTCATTAGCTGGAATAACCTCTCCAGGTTTAGAAGAAATACATCCATCAACGGTTTCAAGAATAGAGCATTCAATTTCTCTTCCAGAAACTTCTGCTTCAATTAAGATTCTTTTATCATATTTAAAAGCAAAATCAATAGCTAATTCAATTTCTTCTTTCTTAGTAACCCGACTTATACCTATGCTAGAACCTAAGTTTGCTGGCTTAACAAATAAAGGATAAGAAATTTTATCACTTATCTTTCTTTTTATATTTAAAATTTGATTATCTGCTGAATTTACCCATTCATTTTCTGTAATAATTATATATTTAGTTTGGGGCAAATTATATTTATTAATTATATTTTTAGAATAAATTTTATCCATCGAAACTGCTGAGGCTGATGTTCCAGCACCAATATAAGGAATATCCAATACTTCAAAAAAACCCTGGATTTTACCATCCTCTCCAAAAGGCCCATGCATAAGCGGGAAAACTAAATCTATATTTTCAGGAAAGTTTTGAACTAAACTAGCAAAAATAGTTTGATGTTTAGAACTAATATTTTTTGAATGTTCAATATCTCCTTTAATAACTTTTTTAGAAGTTTCTAAATCTAGCCAATACCCATCCCGATTAATTAACATAGGAATAACTTCAAATTCAGTATGTAACAACTCCCTATACACAGACCTTGCAGACATAATGGAAACATCATGCTCAGCTGATCTACCGCCAAAAACCAATCCAATTTTTTTAAAGCTCATTAAATGTTCTTCCCTTTAAAATAATCAATTTTCATAACATCTCTGACTTTTCTCATTGTCTCTTCACCTTCAGCTTTTGCCCGTTCTGTACTACTAATTAAAATATCTCTAATCAATTCTGGTTTGTTTAAATATTTTTCTCTTCTCTCTCTCATTGGATCTAAAAATCTATTAATTTTTTGAGCTAATTTATTTTTGCAATCAACGCAACCAATCGTTCCCTGTCTACAATTGGTTTCTATTTCTTCTACTTCTTCAGTATTAAAGGCATCATGATAATGAAATACTGTACAGATATCAGGATTTCCTGGATCTGTAGCTCTAATTCTACCTGGATCAGTAACAGCTGTCATAACTTTTGACTTAACCTCGTCTTCTGTATCAGCAAGAAAAATTGCATTATTTAAACTCTTACTCATCTTCGCTTTTCCATCAAGCCCCATCAAACGAGGAAAATCACTGATTTTAGGCTCAGGAACTGGAAATACTTCTCCATATAAATTATTAAACTTCCTAACAATCTTTCTAGTCTGTTCAATATGAGGTAATTGATCTTCCCCTACTGGAACTAAATTAGCCCTGCAAAAAGTTATATCTGCAGCCTGACTAACTGGATAACCGATAAATCCGTATGTCATATCTTTATAATTATATTGATCGGCTTCAGCCTTAATAGTCGGGTTTCTTTCCAATTGATTCATGGTAACTAGCATTGAATAAAAAACAGTAAGTTCAGCAATTTGAGGAACTAATGATTGAATAAAAATTGTAGCTTTGTCAGGGTCAATACCTGCTGCAAGATAATCCAAAGCAACCTGTCTAACATCTTTTCTAATTTTAGAAGGATTATCAAAATTAGTGGTTAAAGCCTGTACATCTGCTATAATAATAAAAGTATCATATTCATCCTGTAAATCAATTCTATTTTGTAAACTACCAACATAATGACCTAAATGCAATTTTCCTGTTGGCCTATCTCCTGTCAGAATTCTTTTTTCATTGTTTGACATAATTCCACCTCTTTTATATTAATACTAATTAAAGATTATACCACGAAATAATTTAACTAACAAGATACATTAAATATCTAATTCTCCGACCTCTTCAGCATTATTAAATATAAATTCTTTTCTTAATGAAGTATCCTTTCCCATTAAGCGAGTAAATATATCATCTGCCTTTAAAGTATCTTCAATTTCAACTTTCATTAATTTACGATTAGATGGATCCATTGTTGTTCTCCACAACTGATCAGGATTCATTTCTCCTAAACCCTTATATTGTTGTAAAGAAAAATTGTTATTATTATATTTACTTTTAAATTCTGATAACTCTCGTTCGCTATAAAGATATTTTTCTTTACTACCAATTTTCACTCTATATAAAGGTGGTTTCGCTAAATAAATATGGCCTTTTTTAATAATTTCCTCCATATACCGATAAAACAAAGTTAAAATTAAAGTTCCAATGTGAGCACCATCTACATCTGCATCAGTCATAATAATGATTTTATGATATCTAAGTTTATCTAAATTGAAATCTTCACCAATACCTGTCCCCAGGGCCGAAATAATTGAAATTATTTCATCATTATTTAAAACCTTATCAATCCTTGCTCTTTCAACATTTAATATTTTACCTTTCAAGGGGAGTATAGCCTGAAAGTCTCTATTCCGACCTTGTTTTGCTGAGCCACCTGCAGAATCTCCCTCAACTAAAAATAGTTCACTATTTTCAGGCTTTCTGCTTGAGCAATCAGCAAGTTTTACTGGCAAATTCTTTCTTACCATCGAATTTTTCTTTCGGCTTAATTCTCTTGCCTTCTTAGATGCCTGCCTTGCTCTGATTGCTGCTAATGCCTTATTAACAATCGCTTTGCCAATCTCATCATTATGATTTAAAAATCTTGTTAAGTAATCATAATAAACTGAATCAATTTTGCTTTTAATACCACTATTACCTAATTTATTTTTGGTCTGCCCCTCAAACTGCGGTTCAGGAAGTCTTACACTTACAATAGCTGTTAGGCCTTCTCTTAAATCGCTTCCTGTTAAAGATGGATCGGTCTTATTTAAAATATTATTTTTTTCTGCAAAAACATTAATCGCTCTAGTCAAGGCAGTTTTAAATCCTGTCACATGATAGCCACCTTCATCTGTTTTAATATTATTAGCATAACTATAAATTCTTTCGTTAAAATTTTCGTTATATTGAAATGCAATTTCAACTTGGTAATTTTTGTTCTGATGTTCAAAATAAACTACTTTTTCATGCAAGCAGTTATGATGTTGATTTAAATGTTTTATAAATTCTTCTATACCTCCATCATAAGAATAGGTCACCTTATTATTATCATTAACACGGTTATCTTTTAATGACAATGAAAGGCCTTTATTTAAAAAAGCAGATTGCTGTAAACGGCTTGACAATGTATCAAAATTATAACTCATAGTTGTAAAAATACTAGAGTCAGGCATAAATGTAATCTCTGTACCACTTTTGTCACATGGTCCAACCTTTCTAATTGATGAATCCTTCTTACCCTGTTTATATCTTTGAACATATTCACTTCCCTGCCAGCAAGTTCTAATTTCAAGCCATTCAGAGAGCGCATTTACTACTGATACCCCAACTCCATGAAGACCACCAGAAAATGAATAACTCTGGTTATTAAATTTACCACCTGCATGAAGAGTTGTCATAATTATCTCTAAAGCTGGCAGTCCATTAGAATGATGCTTATCAACAGGAATCCCTCTTCCTTCATCTTCAACAGTTATACTGCCATCTTTATTTATAAAAACATTAATAAGATCTCCATATCCAGCCAAAAACTCATCAATACTATTATCAACAACTTCCCAAACTAAATGATGCAATCCCTTTGTTCCTGTGCTTCCTATATACATTCCAGGTCTCTTACGAACTGCATCAAGACCTTCTAAAACTTCTATATTTTTTGCAGAATAATTTTGCGATTGTCCTGACATATGGTCACCGTTCCTTTCTTAATTCTTTACAAACTATATTATAACAAAAATACATTAG
>CAYONR010000017.1:0-16308 GCA_964405365.1 uncultured Halanaerobiaceae bacterium | reverse complement strand
GACGGAGCTTTCTTAAGGCTTTTGACTCTATCTGCCTTATTCTCTCCCTGGTGACCCCAAATTCTTTTCCAACCTCTTCTAAAGTACGTGGTCTCCCGTCCTCAATCCCAAATCTTAACTCTAAAACTCTTTTCTCTCTATCAGTTAATGAATCAAGAACTTGATCAATCTGTTCTTTTAAAAGTGAATAAGAAGCAGCACTGGCTGGAGCCGGAGCATCTTCATCTTCAATAAAATCCCCTAAATTACTATCTTCTTCTTCGCCGATTGGCGTTTCAAGTGAGACTGGTTCCTGAGAAATTTTCATGATCTCTCTTACTTTATCAGGGCTTAAATCCATCTCTTCGCCTATTTCCTCCGGCGTAGGCTCTCTTCCTAATTCTTGAATCAACTGTCTTGATACCCTGACCAACTTATTAATTGTTTCTACCATATGAACGGGAATTCTTATAGTTCTAGCTTGGTCTGCAATCGCTCTGGTTATTGCTTGCCGTATCCACCAGGTTGCATAGGTACTAAATTTATATCCTTTAGTATAATCAAACTTTTCAACAGCCTTCATAAGGCCCATATTACCTTCCTGAATAAGGTCTAAAAATAATAACCCTCTGCCAACATACTTCTTAGCAATGCTTACAACCAGCCTTAAATTAGCTTCTATTAACTCCTGCCGGGCTAATTCTTCACCATCTTCAATTCTCTTGGCAATACTAACCTCTTCTTCAGCTGTTAAAAGATCAACCTTACCTATTTCCTTTAAATACATTCTAACAGGATCATCAATTCCTACTCCCTGGGGAATTGATAAATCTAAATTTTCATCATCCTCAGGCTCATCTTCACCTTCTTCAATAACATCTATATCCATTTCATTAAAGATATCATAGACCTGCTCTATATCATCAGAATCAAGTTCAACATCTTCTAATGCATCCATAATCTCTTTATATGTCAATTTTCCTTCTTTTTTTCCGTGTTTAATCAGTTTTCTAACTTCTTTAATCTTGCCGGGACTTGCATAATCATCTGACATTATACGTCCCTCCTTTCTAATCTTAATAACCTTTTATAATATAATAATAAATCATTTATATAATTGCGATCATTAGAATTCCTTAATTCATATAAAATATTACTTATCTCATCCTCTATATTACCGGTTATTACTCCTTTAATCAAATTTTTAAAGCCATTTTTTGATGGAAGCCTATCTTTTGCTAGAAAATATCTGGCTAAATTATCTCTTTTCTCCTCAGGTAGAACAGAAATAACCTCAGTAGCAGTAATCTCAATATCTTCCCAGAGTTGTCTGGCAATTTCAGCTGTATCATCAGAAAAATAAGCAGGGTTGAGTTTATCAATACCTAATTCCCGGTATTCCTGGTCCTGTAACATATAAGCCAAAACCTGCCATTCAGGATCATTAATATCTTCATCAGTCTTCTTTTTTTCTTCTCTATTTTTCTGCTTCCACCGTCTTGATTTCTTTTTCTCCTTCTTAACTTTCTCTATCTTATTTTTTATTTCTTCATAGCCAATCTCAGTCTTTTCAGCCAGCACCTTTGCATAGGCATCCTGGGTCAGCTCATCTTTGATAGTAGCGAGAAAATCTACACCAGCCTGAGCTGCCTTTAACCTGCTATTAGCTGATTGGTCCTGATATTTTTCCATTATTAAATCAATTCTATACTCAATTAAGTCAGGAGCTTTAGATTCCAGCTCAATGAAAGCATCACTGCCTTTATTTTTAATGTAATCATCAGGATCAAGGTCCTGGGGTAACTCAATAATTGCCACATCAAGCCCTGCCTGACGCAAAATTTCCAACCCTCTTAAAGTAGCCTTATCTCCGGCAGTATCAGCATCATAGGCTATATATACTTTATCACAATATCTTTTTAATAAATTTGCCTGTTCCCTGGTTAAAGCTGTTCCTAAAGAGGCAACAAAATTCGTTAGTCCAAACTTATGAGCAGTCAAAACATCAGTATAACCTTCAACGATAACAGCTTCATTTTTATCCTGAATCCCCTCTTTTGAAATATTAAGACCATACAGTAATTTTTTCTTAGAAAAAACAGGGCTTTCAGGTGAATTCAAATATTTAGGAAAATCTTCTGGATCTATAACTCTTCCTCCAAAACCAATAACTTCTGATCTTACATTGTAAATTGGAAAGATAACTCTATCTCTAAAACGATCGTAATAGCTATTATTTTTTCCAGCTACAACCAGACCGGATTTTAGTAAAACTTCCTGGTTAAAACCTTTATCAGACAGAAAATTATATAGGCCCCTCCAGCTATCTGGGGCATATCCTAAATTAAATTTTTTAATATCCTCCTCATTAAATCCTCGATCATTAAGATATTCTTTAGCTTCACTGGCAATATCATTATTTAAAAGTAAATAATTATAAAATTTTGAGGCTAAATTATTAGCAGAAAAGATAGCCTCTCTTAGCTTCATCTCTTCTTTATCGATCCCGCCCTTAATATCAACTTCTATGCCTGCCCTTTCAGCAAGAGTTAAAACCGATTCTTGAAAAGACAAATTATCGATCTCCTGAATAAAATTTATTGAATCTCCTCCAGCCCCACAACCAAAGCAATAATAAAACTGCTTATTAGGATTAACAGTAAAAGAAGGTGTATTTTCCTGGTGAAATGGGCATAGGGCAACATAATTTTTGCCTGAACTACTCAGGTCTATATACTCCCCGATTAATTCAACAATATCTATCTCTGCCTTTATTTGATTAATTATATCTCTTGATATAGAAGCCATAATTATCAATCCTATATTATATTTCGTTATAGTTATTTAAAATCCTGCATGCTTCTAAAAGAAAGAAGATGATGGGATAAATAAGTCTCTTCCCTGATTTATTGCATAGCGATCAGTCATTCCAGCTATATAATCTATTACAGCCTGTTCCTTATCTTCTTCCACTAAACGGTCATAAAATTCTGTAGGCATAGAATTAGGATTTTCAAAGTAATAATAATATAATCTCTCTAGAAGTTTCTGAGCTTTCTCTTCTTCAACTTTAGCTTTAGAACCGATATAAACATTAGTAAAGAGAAAATCTCTCAGCTTATTTGTAACTTCATCTATCTCAGCAGACATTTTTATTATCTCACTTTTTGAACTGGTAGCAATTATATCTTTAACCATAATATCTATTCTGTCAGATTGACGTTCACCTAATATTTCTGTACAATGATCTGGTATATCTTCTAAACAAATAATATCGGCTCTCATAGCATCATCAAGATCATGATTTATATAAGCAATTCTATCAGCAATTTTTACTATCTGGCCTTCTAAAGTTTCAGGCAGTTTTTCTCCTGTATGCTTTAAAATACCATCTCTAACCTCATAGCTCAAATTCAGACCGAAATTGCCTCCATTTCTACTCTCTAATTTATCAACAACTCTCAAACTCTGTCGGTTATGTTGAAAACCTTTTTCAGAAAGCCTATTTAAAACTTCTTCACCAGCATGACCAAAAGGGGTATGGCCTAGATCATGGGCTAAAGCAATAGCCTCAGTCAAATCTTCGTTTAAACCTAAAGAGCGAGCAATAGTTCTTGAAATCTGTGATACTTCAAGGGTATGGGTCAACCTTGTTCTAAAATGATCGCCCATAGGCGAAATAAAAACCTGAGTTTTATGTTTTAAACGCCGGAAAGCCTTGGAATGAATAATCCTATCTCTATCCTGTTGGAATATCATTCGAAATTTACATAATTCTTCAGGATCCCTTCTACCTCTACTTTCAGAACTATACTGAGCCCTGGATGACAACTTCTCAATTTCTAGTTTTTCTAAATCTTGTCGAGTAAACATTTTAAAAATATTCCTGGACTTCATTTGCCGATTCTTCAATCGACTTATTAGTAACATTTATCACCGGACAACCAATTTTTTTCATGATTTGATCTGCATAATCTAATTCTTCATTTATCCTCTTTATTGAGGCATACTGACTATCCTGACTTAATCCTAACGACTTTAATCTCTCAAGTCTTATTTCATTTAATATAAGAGGATCAATAGTCAGGCCGATAACTTTACTTTCAGGATTTTCATATAATAATTTTGGCACATCAACCTCTGGAACTAATGGGATATTGGCCGCTTTATGACCCCGATATGATAAATAAATACAGAGAGGTGTCTTTGATGTTCTTGATACTCCAACCAGAACAACATCAGCTAATTCAATACCTTTCTTATCATTTCTATCATCATATTTTACTGTAAATTCCATTGCTTCAACCCTTTTAAAATAATTCTGATCTAGCTGATGTCTAATACCAGGTTCAAGCACTGGCTTGGAATTTAAAAGCTCCTCCATCTTTTCCATGATTGGCCCCATAATATCAATCATTATGATATCTCTTTCTCTACCAAATGTATAAAACTCTTTTCTTAGCTCAGGGTTAACCAGAGTATAAACGATCATAGCTTCCTTATCAGCAGCTCTTAAGACAATATTTTTTAATTCTCTAACAGTCTTAACATGAGAAAATTTAATAGTCTCAATTCTATCGGTATTAAATTGACTGGCAGCAGCATCAACTACACTATTGGCTGTCTCACCTAAAGAATCAGAAACTACATATACAGTTTTTTTATCGACCATTGCAATATGCCTCCCTAATTTTCATCTAAAGCTATCTCATTTATATCCATTACTGGCTCAACTAAACTAGCAACTCTTTCTAACAAGCTTATTCTATTTTTTCTAACTTCCTTATCATCTACCATTACGACTATATTATCGAGGAATTTATCGACCATATTCTTTAAAGCAGCAATTTCTTCTAATGCCTGATAATAGTCATCCCTCGCAAAATAATCAATTATCTTATCATTAATTTTAATATACTCATCATAGAGAGCTTTCTCTTCAGCTTCTTTAATTAAATCAGGATTAATCTCACCTAAACCTTCAGCCTGAGCAGCAAGATTTCCGCATCTCTGCAGACCATATAAAAGTTTAACAAAGCGATCATAATCTTTATTTCTAAATTTCATAATTGCATCCAATCTATTATTTAAATCTTTAAGATCGTAAAAATCAACCGTTATAGCCGCATTTAAAACATCATATCTAATACCGTTCTCAGAGAAATAATTTTCAACTCTCTGTTTAAAAAAATCAAAAACTTTTTCTTTAGTCTCTACATCTGCTTCCAGAAGATCACTTACTATATTAACTATACTATCCAATTCCAATTCAATCTTGCCATCAAGAATTATCCTTATAATCCCAGTAGCTTTTCTTCTCAGAGCAAATGGATCCTGACTTCCTGTTGGAATATTTCCTAAATAAAAATTACTGACTATATCATCGATCTTATCAGAAATACTCAAGAGCTTAGCTTCAATATTTTCTGGTAAGCTATCACCGGCTCCTGCAGGTTTATAATGCTGACCAATGGCTTTGGCTACTTCTTTAGACTCCCCTGCTTCAGTAGCATATTTAGCCCCCATAATACCCTGTAGAGATGCAAATTCTCTAACCATACTTGTAGCAAGATCAAATTTAGCCAATTTAGCAGATCTAATTAAATTTTTGCTATCACTTTCTTTTAAATCAACTAATTCTGCTATTTCATTCGATATTTTCTTTAACCTCTCAACCTTATCAGCTAAGGAACCAAGCTCTTCCTGATATACTATTTCGTTTAATTTCTCATTGAAATAATCAAGTTCTTTAGAAATATCATCATTATAAAAGAAGACAGCATCAGATAGTCTAGCTCTTATAACTTTCTCATTTCCATCTATAACATTTTCTATCTTCTCAGAATCTCCATTTCTAACTCCAATAAATGCAGAATATAATTTACCAGATTTAATCACAGGAAAATATCTTTGATGTTCAATCATAGAGGTTGTTAATACTTCTTCAGGCAACTCTAAATATTCATCTTTAAACCGTCCTTTAAAAGCTGTGGGATATTCAATAAGATTAACTACTTCTTCTAGCAAACCTTCAGATCTATAAATTTCTTCATCTTCAGCTAAAATTTTATCTATTTGATTTAAAATTAATTCTTCCCTTTCACTCTGATCAACTATTACTGATTCTTCTTTTAACTTTTCAAAATACTCGCCTGCCTCATTTATCTCAAGTTCCGAAGCCCCTAAAAATCTGTGGCCGCTACTAAATCTATCAGAACTTAGACCTGCCAGATCAAATTCAATAACCTGCTGACCTAATAAAGCCATAATCCAGCGAATAGGTCTGATAAAACGATAATCATTATCTCCCCAGCGCATCTTTTGAGGTTGGGGCAATTTATTAACAATATCAGGTAGAATTCTTCCTAAAACTTCAGCTGTCGGCTCACCTTCTATAATTTTTTCAGCATATAAATAACCATCTCTTTCAACCAAATCCTTAACTTCCATCTGCTGGCCCCTGGCAAAACCCTGGCCAGCTTTAGTAGGATTCCCGTTATCATCGAAAGCTATTTCAACTGATGGACCTCTAACAACTTCTTCCCTATCAGCCTGTTTATCTGATAAACCTTCACCAAATAGAACAAGTCTCCTGGGAGTTGAATAAGTTTCAAGACTATCATAATCAATTAATTCCTCTTCAAAACTTTCTTTAGCCAATCTCAGCAAATTATTTCTTAAATTAACGACCATCTTGGCCGGAATTTCTTCAGTTCCTAGTTCAAACACAAATCTATTACTCATTACCTGAATCCTCCTTTTCATCCTGAATTTCCAGATATACTTTTGCAGTCTCCTGGGCTAAATTCCTAACCCGCTTAATATATTTAGTTCTCTCTGTAACACTAATAGCACCACGGGCATCTAGTATATTAAAGATATGAGAAGATTTCAAAGTATAGTCGTAAGCAGGTAAAGCTAAATCATCAGCTAATGCTTTCTCTGCCTCAGCTTCAAAATCATCAAATAATCTATGAAGTCGAGCAACATCTGCTACTTCAAAATTATATTTAGACTGCTCGTATTCGTTCCGATAATAGATATCACCATAGGTTACTCCTTCTACCCAGGTAAGATCATATACATTTTCTGCTTCCTGAAGATACATCGCAATTCTTTCAAGACCATAGGTAAGCTCAACAGTAACAGGTTTGGCATCTAAGCCACCAACCTGCTGGAAATATGTAAACTGAGTGATTTCCATACCATCAAGCCAGACTTCCCAGCCAAGTCCCCAGGAACCTAAAGTCGGAGCCTCCCAGTTGTCCTCAACAAAACGAATATCATGCTCAAGAGGATCAATTCCTAATTCTCTTAAACTATCAAGATAAAGATCTTGAATATTTTCAGGTGAAGGTTTCATAATAACCTGAAATTGAAAATGCCTCTGAACCCGATTTGGGTTATCGCCATACCTGCCGTCCTGTGGCCTTCTAGAAGGTTGAACATAGGCTGAATTCCAGGGCTTCTCTCCTAAAGCTCTTAAAAAGGTACCTGGACACATAGTACCAGCACCTACCTCTATATCATAAGGCTGTTCTATGACACATCCCTGTTCACCCCAGTATTGACTTAACTTCTGAATAATATCCTGAAATAACATAAAACCATCTCCTTGGTTATAACATTTTAATTAAATCAAAAATACCTCACCCCGTAAGGGACGAGGTACTTCTATCTATAAAGATCCAGCATACTTAATGCTTTAAAATCTAAATCCAGATGATACTTAATAAAATCTAGCAATAATTTATTTAACTTATTAAAAGAATTCTCAGTTATTGCTGGAAATTTATCAGCACCAAACCCTCTTTCCTTTGACCTAAGTAAAAACTTAACCTCTTTTTTATTCAAATTTACTGACAAACCTTTATTTAGACTGCCAGGAATACATTGCTGACAGAAAAATTTGCCCTCATCAACTAAGAAATAATAATTAATATCTCTTTTCAGGTCCCTGCAATTATCACAACCAGCTAACTGAAAAGGATAGCCTAATAAAGAAAGAGCTGCTGTATTGAAAATAACCATCAATTTTTTATATTGAATATCACTCTCAATACCTTCTAACTTAATAAGACTTAAAATAAGATGATTAAAATATAAAGGATTCTGCTCAGCAGTACCAGTTAAATAATAGAACTCTAAAATATAACTCCCATATGAAAGCTTATTAAAATCGTCTTTAATACCTGTAAAATTATACTTTGATTCAACATCAATTATTTTCCCTAAACCTTCTCCCTGATAATAGGTCAAATTAAGCCAGTTAAACTGCTGAACCAGACCCAGGTGAGAACTCTTAAATGACTTGCCTCCACCATAGGCCAGCCTTAAAATTCCAGTTTCTTTAGTATAAAAAGTTATTAACTGATCCTTCTCTCCTAAATCTGAACGTTTTAAAACTACAGCTTCAGTATACTCTTCAGCCACTTTTAATCTAATCTACTTCATCAGTAACTATTTCAACACCAGAACTGGCACCAATTCTATTAGCGCCGGCATCAAGCATAGCCAGAGCATCTTTGAAATTTTTAATCCCACCTGATGCTTTTACACCTACATCTCTACCAACTGTTTTTCTCATAACACTAACTGCTTCAACTGTGGCATTACCAGTTCCAAAGCCAGTTGAGGTTTTTACAAAATCTGCACCTGCATCTTTAGCGATCTCACAGGCCTTAACTATCTCATCCTCTTCTAAATAACAGGTTTCTAATATTACTTTAACAATAATATCGGAAGTAATTCCAGCAGTATTTGTTGAATCAACAACTGATTTAATATCAGACTTGACTAGATCAAAAGCCTTTGACTTAAAAGCGCTTAAATTCATTACCATATCAATCTCCTGAGCGCCATTCTTAATCGCATTTCTAGTCTCAAAAGCCTTTGTTTCAGTTGTATTTGCTCCTAAAGGAAATCCAACAACAGTAGTAACTTTAACTGAGCTGTCTTTAAGTATTTTATTAGCATAGGGAACAAATATAGGATGAACACAGACTGTTGCAAATTCATGTTCTAGAGCTTCTTTACATAATTTCTTTATATCCTCTACCTTGCCTGTAGGTTTTAAAAAAGTATGATCGATCATTTTTGCCATATCTTTAGGTTTAATTGCCATTTTAAAATTCACTCCTTAACTAAAATATAAATAAATTTACTAAGACTCTTTTATTGACATCTATTTTTATATTCTCGATTAAAAATCATACTCCTGCTTAATTTTCATCTTTATATCCAAATCTTTTTAACCAGAGATCATTTTTGCGCCATTTTTTCTTCTCTTTTACCCAGAGATCAAGGAAAACCTGACCACCTTCTAATTTTTCAATCTCTTCTCTGGCTTTCTGGCCAATTTTCTTTAGCATCTTTCCATTCTTGCCTATAATAATTGCTTTATGACTGGATCTTTCAACATAAATATTGGCTCTTACATATATCATTCCATCATCTCGCTCTTTAATTTCTTCAATCATTACAGCAGTGCCATAGGGAATCTCATCCCTTAATAAATGAAAAATCTGTTCCCTAATTAATTCAGCAACTAAATCCCGTTCAAGTTGATCGGTAAACATATCCTCAGGATAATATTTAGGTCCTTCAGGTAATTTTTCAACTAAAATCCTTTCAAGATTACCAAGTCCCTTACCCTGAGTAGCTGAAATAGCAATGGGTTCCAATCCTGTCTTCTCTCGATATAATTTCAACCTCTTTGCAAGTTTATTATTACTGACTTTATCTGCTTTATTAGCGATTAGAATAATTTCAGACCCTGTATCTTTAATCTGATCAAAGATAAATTGATCGCCTTTGCCAAAACCACTAGTACTATCAACAAGAAAAAAGATCAAATCTATATTTTTTAGACTGCTATAAATCTGATCCAACATATATTCATCAAGTTTATTCTTAACCCGATGAACCCCTGGGGTATCAACAAAAACAGCTTGGAAATCATCGGTAGTCAAAATAGCTTTGATTTTCTGCCTGGTTGTCTGTGGCCGGGCTGATACAATCGCAGCCTTCTCACCAATTAACTTATTAACCAGGGTAGATTTACCAACATTCGGCCGTCCTACCACTGTTATAAATCCTGATTTAAAGGCCATTATTTATCCATATCCTTTGAAGTAAAAAATCCTGGCAAAAGTTCAGCTGCAGTAGTAAATTCTTTATCTTCTGCTAAATTATATAAGTGAATATCCATCTCTGGCGAAAACTCATTCATAACCTGACGGCAAGCTCCACAGGGAGAAACAGGACCAGGAGTATCGCCAACAATCGCCATTGCTTTAAATTCAGTCTCTCCAGCAGAAACCGCTTTAAAAATAGAAGTTCTTTCAGCGCAGTTAGTCAAACCAAAGGATGCATTTTCAATATTACACCCGGTATATATATTACCATCTAAAGTTAAAAGTGCCGCTCCTACTGGAAATTCTGAATAAGGAACATACGCCTTCTCTCTTGCTTCTTTAGCCTTTTTCTTTAATTTTTCTACAATATTTTCATCCATATTTATCTTCCCTCCATACTTTCATCTAAAAAACTCTACTTAAATTCAACTCTAGCCGAATTTGGCATTATTTGAACCCAGGTTCTGCCAGACTTTATCAAAACCTCCTGATAATCTTTATCAAAAAGAGTTATTCTGTTATTAATTCTTGCCCATAAAAGATCTTTTTTTCTGCCATTATGAAAAAAATAAGCCTGACCACCAGAATCAAAATCTACAGATATTCTACCAACGTCATCTATCACACTGGTATCTGCGTGAAGAACAATAATATTATCGGCCGTTAATTGCTTGCCAGTATCAACTTCATGACGCTCATTATTTATATAACGATTATATTCATTTCCAGTTTGATCATACTTATAACTAACCCGATAATTACCCCAGTAAAATAAATTAATCTCTTCAATAAACTCATTTCCTCTTTTTGAATCAGGGTTATTTCCAGCAATAAATTCAAATTTATAAGCAGAAAGGTCCTGCTGCCAATCAAGTCCTTCAAGGTAATCCTTGATTCTTTCATTCCCAGTATAAAGGTTATGAGGCATTCTCCGCTCGCTGCTCCGCCAGTAATACTGACTCCGGGTAATCTCATCTAAATTCAAAACATCTTCAGCAGAAATTCTAGCATAACCGCCAGAACTTGCTCCGGCATGAAGCAAAAGAGCACCATGTTCAGCAGATAGATCACCCATATAATCTCGAACGCTTCTTACAGGGCCAATTTTTTCAGGCAATTCTTTATAATATACAGGTAAAAACCTGGTAATTCCTCCTTCTGAGAGGATTTCATAAACAAAGTCAGCCTCTTGAATCCCTGACTGAGGTCTCGATCTTGGATGATTTTCTACAGCCACCATTACCGGTCTTTTCAGTGTCTGCCTATCACCTAATCGATAATAACCTGGCAACACAAAATTCTCATCAACCGAGATACTAAAATTATTATCATAAAAATCAAAATAATCTTGATAACTTAACTCATAAAAAACCTCATACATTTCCGTAGCAACTTTACCGGTTTCAGAGCGAAAAACACAGCCACTGGATACTCCTAGAATCATTATCATAATCAAAGCAAAAGCTAAATTTTTTCTATAATTCAAGCTTTTCAACCCCATATATCAGTAATAGTTAGACTAACGGGTAAAACCATGCTTTTCTAATAGTTCCTCTTCAGCCTTACGCATTTCAGCTTTATCAGCATCATTTTTATGGTTAAAACCTAAAATATGCAGCAATCCGTGAACCATCAAAAATGCAGTTTCTCTCCGCAAACTATGGCCATAATCTTCAGCCTGCTCAACCGCTCTTGGTAGAGAGATAACTACCTCACCTAATAGTTCTTCGTCTATAGGAAAAGAAAGAACATCAGTAACTTCATCTTTTTTTCGATAAGTCTTATTTAATTCTTTTATCTTCGAATTATCAACAAAAGTAATACTAACTTCGGCCTCAGCAACGTCCTTATCTAAAAGTAAATCATCTGCCAGTTTGCTTAAATCACTAAGCAAATTAGAATCAAGTTGTTCATCATTAATTAAATTATTGATCATAATATTATTTGTTCTTGCCATTCTTTTTTGCCCCCATCTCTTCTTCAATATCCTCAGGATAATCAACTCTCTGATGATAGATACCAGTTAGAATCCTGGTGAAGCTTTCAGCTATAATATTTAAATCCTTAAGAGTCAGTTCAGAATTATCAAGTTGATTTTCAATTAACTTTTCTCTAATCAAACCCTTTATCAGTACTTCAATCCGATTATGGTTACTCTTATTAAAGTTTTTAGAACGGACAGCCGCTTCACAGATGTCAGCAAGCATAAGAATTGCTGCCTCTTTTGACTCTGGCTTAGGGCCATCATATCTAAAATTAGCCTCATTAAAATTGGAGTTTTCACTTTCTTTTAGCGCCTCCTGATAGAAATAGGAGATCAAATTAGTCCCATGATGCTGCTCAATTATATCAACGATAGCAGGAGGTAAATTATAATCCTTAGCCATTTCGACACCATCTTTAGCATGGGATTTAATGATTAAAGCACTTAAATTAGGCTTTATATTATCATGGGGGTTTTCTCCGCCAAATTGGTTATCACTAAAGAAATATGGTCTCGATAACTTACCAATATCATGATAATAAGCTCCGACTCTGGCCAGCAAAGAATCTGCCCCAATATTATCAGCAGCAGTCTCAGCAAGATTTCCTACCAGCACACTATGGTGATAAGTTCCTGGTGCTTCAACTAACAGTTTCTTCAATAAAGGCTGACTCGGATTGGAAAGCTCCAGTAATTTAACTGAAGATGTCAATCCAAATAAACTTTCTAAATAAGGCAAGAGCCCATTGGCAAAGATAGCCACTAAAATACCATTTAATAGGCCTATAGCCATTATTATTAAAGTATCAATCGCTGAATAAGCAGGTCCTATAAATGAAAACATAACTAGAGTTACAATCAAAACCGCACTTACATTAAAGCCAGCTCTGACTAAATCATTTCTCTGATTTAAATTTTCAACACTAAAGATACCGACCATACTTCCAACAAAAGCAATAGCTGCAATACTAAACTCACCACCAAATATTAGTGGCAGTAATAATGTGATATAAAAAGTTACTGCAACAGCTATCGAACTATTTAATAATACAGATAATAATATTGGAACCATAGCTGCCGGAGCAAGATACATCAATAAATCCAGATCAAAGATTGTCAGAATTCTCGCTAATATAAATAAAAGCAGAAGTAAAATTTGAATAAGATTTATCTTTTTATTATCTTTCCAGATTTTCGAATGATACCTTCTAATATAATAAACCATAACCAGCGTAATTATAATAAAATAAAGAGCAGTTCCAGTTATCTGAAACCAGCTTAAATCAGATTTATTTAAACCAAACTGATCAAGCAAATCTAAATCCTCAGAAGTAAAAGGCTCACCTCTATTAACTATAATTCCACCAATAGCTATATCTCTAGTTACTGGCTCAACCTGATTAGCCTCCTCACTCTTTAACTCATCAGTTGCCCCTTCGTCAAAAATCAAATTAGGAACCAGGGCAGGTTCAATAAACCTTAAAAGAAGCTCCCTAACATCACCTCTAATATCAGTATCGATTAATCCCTCTTCAATTTCATTAATGATTTCATCTAACTGATCACTGGCAACTCTTCCATTATAAATTTTTCTCAATGTCTCTTCAGAAACTTCCCCAAATCTATCCAGCTCATCAGAACTAAAACTAACCATTAAATCGAGCTCTTCCTGAGTAAAATTATGATTTAAAAAATTAAGCTCATAATTCAAGTCTGCAATATTATCTGTCTCAGAATCAAAATTATGGACTATATTAAAAGTCCGGTTTATCTGTTCCATCGTATCAGAAAAAGCCGCCCTATTGTCCTGATAAACAGGTTCAACCTCGGTCCTGGCCAATTCTCGCCTGAGTTCAGTCTCCTCATTGTCTATCACAACTGCAGACTGAGGCGCCCTGATAGCTAGAGGGCTCTCCTCGCCGACCTCATATTGACCAGTAATAGGTATCAGATGACCTGTCAGTATAAATATTATACCTAAACAGAAGATGATACCAATGATAAGCTTCCTGGTATCAGCGCTTAAATTAGTCGGTGATATCTTCGATTCTTTTATTTTATCTAAATATTTTTTTATTTTATCTAAATATTTACTCATTAATAACACCTACAAATAAAAAACAGAATTTATTTCCCACTCTCTTCATAAGCAGAGATGATCTTTCTAACCAGATTATGCCTGACAACATCAGTCTCATCGAGATAGATAAAGTCAATTCCATTAATATCAGCCAGAATCTTTTCAACCTCTCCTAGACCAGACTTCTTGCTATAGGGCAGATCAACCTGGGTAATATCCCCGGTAATTACAGCCCTGGAATTAAAGCCAATCCTTGTTAACATCATCTTCATCTGCTCCGAGGTTGTATTCTGTGCCTCATCAAGAATTATAAAAGAATCATCTAAAGTTCTCCCCCGCATATAAGCCAGTGGAGCAACCTCTATAATATCTTTCTCCATATAACTATTAACCTTTTCAGGCCCTAATACATCAAATAAAGAATCATAGAGCGGCCTTAAATAAGGGTCAACCTTCTCCTGCATATCCCCTGGCAGAAACCCGAGATTCTCTCCAGCTTCAATGGCCGGCCTGGTTAAAACTATCCTATTAACATTATTATTAAGAAGATTTTTAACAGCCATAACAACAGCCAGATAGGTCTTCCCTGTACCGGCAGGACCAATCCCAAAAACTATATCTGATCTTTTCATGGCATCAATATATATTTTTTGTCCAAGAGTTTTTGCTTTAATCTCTCTGCCCTTATAATTAACCTGTAAAACCTCATCATATAAATTCTTAAAACTTAAGTCACTATCATTCTGAAGTTGTTCAATAATATATTTGAGCTGCCTTGAATTTACAGGATTATCACTCTCCTGCAATTCCAGCATTTCTTCAAGAGTCCTTTTAGCAATAAAAACATTCTCTTCATCGCCTTGAATCTTAATCTCAGTTCCCCTGGCGATAACTTTAACATCTAATCTATCTTCTATTATCTTTAAATTATCATCTAACTGACCAAAAATATTCCTGGCCTTATCATAATCCTTTATTGTAATAATCTCTTCTTTATTACTCACGATATTCCTCCTTGTAACAGATAATTATTTAAAAATTTAATAAGCCCTTCAATTAATTATAACATATCAGGCTCTGCTTACAAATAAGCATAAAAAAAGCCATGTTTTCACATGGCTGAATAATTAAGTTCCGTTTTAACTTTAATCCATTCTTAGATTTATTTAAGTTATATCTCCTGGATAAATAGGCTAAATTAATACCTGATTAATAATTATATCATATAAATATTAAAAAAGCTATTCCTTATTAAATATTATTTAATTATTTTTAACTGTCAGGGCAAGGTGACCTAAAACTGCTGTATTAAATTCATTCATCTTCTCGTAACAGGAGGCATGTCCAGCATCATTAATCGTAATCAAACGGCTATCAGAAATCTTACTGGCAATTTCTTTCATCTTCTCTAAAGGAGTTAGGATATCCCGGTCTCCAGCAACTAATAGAACAGGCATATCTATCTCAGTTAAGCGATCTTCAATATTAAAATCATAGGAGCTCTCAGCCAGTCGATTAAATCTAGTCAACCATTTCTCATCTAAAACATCAGCAAGTATCTCTTCTCTGGATTCTAAAAAATCCTGATTATGTTTATAAAAATAATCTGAGTAGATAAAAGGCATGGCAAGCCTGAAAAACTTTCTGCCATCCTTTAAATCAGCAGCTTCCTGCCAGGCCTCACTAGCCGCTTTAAGATATGGCGTAACCCTGGCAACTACATTAGCTAAGACCATTGATTTTATCCGTTCAGGATACTCAATAGCCATTAGCATAGCAACCATCCCACCATATGAAATTCCAACAGGAATTACCTTTTCAATCTCTAAATGATCTAGCAACTCAATAATATCTCCAGGATGAATCTCAATCCTATAATCTTTAGGATAACTATCTGATAAGCCCTGATCTCTAAAATCAATCCTTAAAACTCTATAATTATTCTCAGTATATACTGGAACAAAATCAGCCCAGCTAGCTGTACTCATCATAATTCCATTTAAAATCAAAATTACTGGACCGCCTTCGCCATCTAAATGATAATTTATCTTTAATCCATCGTCCAGAACAAATCCTGCCATCAACTTCACCTCAATTTATTTATCTTTTGAAGCCTTAATATTAAAAAT
>CAYONR010000016.1:0-16593 GCA_964405365.1 uncultured Halanaerobiaceae bacterium | reverse complement strand
TTTATTTGCCAATTTTAGCAATCGTAACTCCTAAACCGCCTTCTCCTTCTCCCCCGGTCCTAAAACTTTTGACATGTGGAGATTCTTCTAATAATTCAGCAACAGCTTCTCTTAAAGCCCCACTTCCTTTACCATGTATAATCTCAACCTCAGTTAAACCTGCAAGAAATACATCATCAAGGTATTTATCAACTATCTGCTGTGACTCTTCATATCTTTTCCCCCTAATATCAAGACTATTTGAAACAGATTTGTTTTTCTTAACCTGATACTTTTTAAAGGTTTTTTTATCGTCCTCATCTTCATCAGAGGTTGGAGAAAGATCTGACTGATCAACTGTTACCTGCATAATCCCTGCCTGAACAGTTGCCTCTTTTTTAGAATCATCTAGTTCAATAATCTCACCTGTTTGAGATAAACTATTAATCCTAACCTCTTCACCAGGCTGAAAATCATAACTGATCTCCCTATCTTCCTTCTTTTTATCAGCCTTATATTTCTCTTCCATGCTTTTAACTTCCTGATTTATTTCAGTCTCAAGCCTATCAACCTCTGGCCTATTAGCAAAATCTTTATTCTTCAATTCTGATAATATTCTTTTGGCTTTAGCTTGAGCCTGGCGCAACTCTCTTCTGGCCTGTTCACGGGTCTCTTCTAATGTTTTTTTCTTTTCTTTTTCTAACCTTTCTTTTTCTTTCTCTAGTTCTTTTTGCTCTTTTTCTAATCTAGATTCTAATTTTTCAAGTTCTATATTTTTCTCTTCATAATAACGTCTTTTATCATTTAAATCAGCTATGATCTCTTCCACAACCAGCTCATCGTCGTCTAAAAGAGTCCTAGCCTGCTCAATAATCTTATCAGGTAGCCCAAGCCTTAAAGCTATTTCAAATGCATTACTACCCCCAGGAACACCCATTATCAATCTATAGGTAGGGCTTAAACTTTCAAGATCAAATTCAACAGAAGCATTCTCGACTCCATCATTACTATAAGCATAACTTTTTAACTGGCTGTAATGAGTAGTGGCCACAGTAACTGCATTTTTAGCTTTAAATTCATCTAAAAGAGCAATTCCCAGAGCAGCTCCTTCTCTTGGATCGGTTCCGGCTCCTATTTCATCTAACAGGACCAATGAATTAGATCCAGCTTTAGATAAAAACATATTAATTTTATTCATATGAGATGAAAAAGTACTTAAATTCTGTTCGATACTCTGCTCATCTCCTATATCAGCAAAGACCGAATCAAAGATAGAAACCCTGGTACCATCATCTGCAGGGACTGGAATCCCGCTTCCTGCAAGTGATACAAATAATCCTAATGTCTTCAAAGCTACAGTTTTACCACCAGTATTGGGCCCGGTAATTAATAATGTTCTAAATTTCCCACCAACATGAATATCAATAGGAACAGCTTGGTCACCTAATAAAGGATGCCTCCCCTGAACTATCTTAATATATCCAGACTTATTAACTGCTGGTACAGTACCATCATATTGATTTGAAAAACCACCTCTGGCAAATATTTCATCAACTTTAACAAGAATACTAAAATTCCTCTTTAAAGGTCTATAACAACTTGCGATTTTTAAAGTCAATTGTCTTAAGATTCTTTGGATTTCTGCTTTCTCATCCTGTTGCAGTTCTCTCAAATTATTATTCAATTTCACTACTTCCACAGGTTCCATAAAGACTGTTAATCCACTAGATGACTGATCATGAATAATACCTGAAAATGTATTCTTATACTGCTGTTTAACCGGAACGACAAATCTATTTTCTCTTCTAGTAACAATATTATCCTGAAGCATCTTCTGCCTGCCAGAATCTTTTATAATACTATCTAATTTATTTCTGATTTGATTTTCAGTGCTATCAATATTATTTCTAATATTTTTCAATTTATTACTAGCAGTATCCTTTATTTCATTATTCTCATCTATAATTTTATTAATCTCATTTAGTAGCTCTCCCTGACGTTCCAAGTTTTCAGCATATTTAAGTAAAGGGCCATCAATAATCAGATTATCTCCTGACTTAAATTTATTCTCTAAATCCTTTAAATCTTTAAAATAACTCAAAGTATTACCTGTCGATCTAATCAATTTTTCAACTTTACTTATCTCACTAATTTGAAGTACAATCTCTTTATTTGCCCTTTCTAAAATAGCAGGTATAGCTTCAGGACATAACAATGGAGGCCGGCCCAACTCTTCTATTAAAGCAGAAGCTTGCCCGGCTTCTTTTAGTTTATACTGGACCTGGTCCTTATATTTAAAGGGCACCAGCGATCTCACCTTATCTTTACCAGGATAAGTTCTAGCTTGCTCTGCTACCATCTCTTTTATCTTATTAAATTCTAAAACTTCTAAACTTGGACGATGCATTTATAAGTCACCTCAACAATTCATTCTACTAATTATTTAAATAATTAATCAACTTATCAGGTTTCATTGTATTTAATATATCATCTTTTTCCAACCAACCTCTTCTAGCTACAGATACCCCTAATTCCATATCCTTTAATTCTCTGGTATGATGTGCATCAGTATTAATAGCTAATTTAACACCAGCATCTTTTGCCTTTCTTGCATAATGATCATCAAGATCCAATCTCGAAGGTGAAGCATTTATCTCTAAAGCTGTTCCAGTTCTAGCAGCTTCTTTAATTATTTTATCCATATCAACAGGATATGCCTCCCGTCTACCTAAGAGTCTACCTCTAGGATGAGCAATAATATCTACATTTGGATTTTCCATAGCAGTAATAATCCTCTCATTAATCTCAGTCTCTGATTGAGTAAACCCGCTATGAATTGAGCCTATTACTAAATCAAGCTTCGCAAGCACTTCATTATTGAAATCAAGGCTATTATCACTTAATATATCTACCTCAATTCCTGAAAGTATTTTAAAATCAGGATACTTCTTTTGAACTTCAGCTATCTCATCAGCCTGCTTTTCTAAATCTTCAGTTGTCAAACCACTGGCAATTCTAAGTGATTCAGAGTGGTCTGTAATTGCTATATACTGATATCCTCTGTTGATTGCTGCTTCCACCATCTCTTCGATTGAGCAGGCTCCATCGCTATATTTTGTATGAAGATGAAGTTCACCTTTAATATCCTCTAGTTCAAGGGATTCAGGAAGTTTATTATCTTTAGCAGCTTCAATCTCGCCTTTATCCTCTCTTAACTCAGGAATTATATAAGATAAACTTAAAAATTCATAGATATCAGCTTCACTATTTATTCCAGCAATTTTTTCATCAGACTCCCTCTCAAATAAGCCATACTCATTGGAAATATAGCCGGCTTCCTTAGCAAGTCTTCTGATTACTACATTATGCTCTTTGGAACCAGTGAAATGTTGCTGAGCAAAGGGAAAACTATTTTCTTCCAGTAATCTAAAATCAACTTTTATCCCATTTTCCAGCTGCAATGTTATCTTAGTATCACCAGCTGATTCAACTTTTTCAACCTCAGAATAATTTTTTATATATTCTTTAAGTTGCTCCAACTTATCTTCTGCTGGAACAAAGATTATATCAATATCTTTAACAAGTTCTTTTCTCCTTCTTAAACTACCAGCAAAAGCCATCTTTTCCCATAAATCATCTGATTGATTAAAATATTCTTCCAGCCTTTTAGCTATTTTATCAGCCCGACCGATAGTCATTAAACCCTGATAGCTCTCATATTCTAATAAAGCATCTAATAACTTACTTTCAGTCTTCGGACCAAAACCTTTTAAATCCTGAATTTGGTTTTTCTTTAACGCTATTTTCAAATTATCTATATTATTAATTTCCAGCTCATAATATAATTGATGAGCTCTTTTGGGACCAAGACCAGGAATATTTAATAATTCAGAAATACCTGCCGGTAACTCCCTCTTTAATTCCTCTAACTGACCAGAAGTACCTGTCTCATAAATCTCAGTAATAATTCCAGCAAGCCCTTCGCCAACTCCTTTTATATCCTGTAATCTCTCTTCTTTAACTATATCAATTAACTTCTCTGACTGGCCAGTAATTGCTCTTGCAGCATTCTGGTAAGCCCTTATTCTAAATGGATTATCTCCTTTTATTTCCATTAAATCAGCCAGTTCATTCAACATTGCAGCAACTTCTTTTGCTGTTAAATCTTCCATATCAAACCTCCTAAAATTAAATAACTATATGACTACATAAGACGGCCAGTTGACTGGCCGTCTTAATTTAAGATATCATTTATAGCTTCTTGAAATAAAGGTGTAAGATCAAGCAACCAGAGAGCCAAATATGAATTACTAACCATTGTTTCAACTTCGGGTATAGGTATCTGATTTAAGATTACTACAAGAAAATATACTAAGGCAATACCCTTAAGCCCACCGAACAAAATTCCTCCAGCTCTATCAGCTGCTTCTAAATATAATTTATCTAGCAGTGCTTTAAATGACTCTCCTAATAAATGAATTACAACATTTAAAACAATAAATATAATAGCAAAGCTGATAAACTGTAAAACTGTTGGCGAAAGATCTAAAAATCTCTCAAGAAAAATCACAAAATCCAAATAAAAATAAACAGAGACATATACAGATATCAGAAGCCCTAAGATAGTAGCTGTCTGCCTTACAAAACCTTTTTTATAACCGGTAATTAAAAAGAACAACAATACTATACCGATAATTATATCAAGCAGAGATAGAGCAGGCAATTATCATTCAACCTCCTGTAATAATTCTAGTAATTCATCATTATCCTGTCTCAATTTATTAAGCTCTTCTTCCAATTCTTCATTTTCTTGAGCTAACCTATCTCTTTCTTTAATAACCTCATCCTTTTCCTGCTCAGCCTTATACTTTAAATCTGCAAGATTAATTAAGGTTAAAGCATTCAATCTTCTTTTAGGAATATACGGATAGGCATTTTTTATATCAGAGCCTATCCGATTTATAATATCACTTAATTCATGAATATATCCCTGGGGTTGATCAGTCGTAACTGTATGCGACTCACCTAAAATATTAATTCTAAACTTATTTTTCTTATCTTGAGTCATCTTTTTATCCCCCAATTAACTATTAGTAGTTAGATATAATATTCATTATAAATCTATAAATTCCTGCAAAAAAAGCCTAATTACCTCTAATTTCTAAATCAAAACTAGTTTTTAACTCTTTAATAACCTTTTCAATCTCTTCAGCTACCTCTTCTTCTTTAATCGTTTTATCCTTATCAAGATAGGTCAACTTCAACGCAAGTGATTTTTTACCTTCAGGTATCTGACTACCTTTATAATAATCAAATAACGAAACTTTTTCTAGAATTTCGCTAGAATTATTTTTAATAGTTTTAATTATTGCTCCAGATGTAACCTCTTCTGAAACAATTAAAGCTAGATCTCGGACAGTAGACGGATACCTGGAAATCTCTCCATGTCTTATTGCTTCTCTTCCAGTAAGATTAAATAATTCATCTAAATTAATTTCAACAATTGCAGATCTTTCTGGTAGATCTTCTTCTTCTTGAATATCTGGATGAATTTCACCAATCATTCCTAATTCTTTTTCATCTACCAAAATATTAGCTGCTCTTCCTGGGTGAAAAATTTCATAGGCGGCTTTTTTAAAGCTATAATTTTCTATTTTATAATAATCAAATAGATTTTCAATTATCCCTTTCAAATAAAAGAAATCAGGAGCATCTAAATCCCAACTCTCAACATCAGCACCCATACTTGCCATTGCCAACATATTTCTTTCGCCTGGCTTTTCAAATTTATTATCAAAAAATACTCGACCGATTTCATGCACAGCCATTTCTTTAACTTGCTTTCGAGAATTATTTGCTAAAACGTCAATTAAACCTGGCAAAAGTGTGGTTCTTAAATTAGCAAATGCTTCACTTAACGGGTTTTTTAATCTCAATGCTATTGCCTTATCTTCAGGAAGTAATTCTAAAAACTTATTATTACTTTCCCATAGACTAAAGGTTTTAGCTTCATCAAGTCCCTGACCCTGAAGTAATTTTTTTAATGTAAGTTCTTTCTTTTGATTTTCATTCCGACCTCCAGAACCTTTACTTGCCGGTCTTGTATATGGAATATTATTGTATCCATAAACTCTAGCAACCTCTTCAATTAAATCCGCCTGATATTCAACATCAGTTCTAAAAGAAGGAACCTCTACTTTTAATTTATCAGTTTCAGTCTCAACAGAAAAACCTAAAGCTTCAAGCATATCTCTGATTTCTTCTTTATCAACTTCAATACCTAAATGACTATTTACTTTTTCTGGAATTAAATCTAAAATTAATTCTTTTTCAGGAGATGGATATTCTTCATTAAGATTTCCCGCCACTTCAGCTCCAGCATATTTAGCAAAGAGATAAGTAGCTCTGCTAGAGACTTCAGGTATTGCTTTTTCATCAATCTTCCTTTCAAATCTATGAGAAGATTCACTGGGTAAAGCAAATTTCCGAGCAGTCTTCCTAATATTAACAGGATCAAACGATGCAGTTTCAAGAAGTATATTCTTTGTCTCTGCAGTAACCTCAGTTTCTTCACCGCCCATAACACCAGCAAGACCTATTGCTTTATTTTCATCTGCAATAACTAAAACCTCTTCATCCAATTTCCTTTTCTGTCCATCTAAACTTATTAATTCTTCGTTTTTATCTGCTGTTCGAATAATTATTTTATTGCCAGAAACCTTATCATAATCAAAAGCATGAAGTGGCTGATTATATTCAAGCATAACAAAGTTAGTAATATCAACAACATTATTAATAGGTCTAATCCCGGCAGCTTTCAAATATCTCTGCATCCAGATCGGAGATGGTCCAATTTCAATTCCTTTAATAAGTCTTGCTGAATATCTACTGCAGAGTTCTTCATCTTCAATTTCAATTTCTACAGGCAAATCCCTTTCTTCCTCAAGTTTGTAATCTGGATAATTAACTTCTAAATTTTCATCTGCTAGTGCAGAAAGTTCTCTTGCTATTCCTAACATTCCAAGACATCTTGAATAATTAGGAGTCAAATCTAATTTATAGGAATAGTCATTTAACATGTATTCATCAATAAATTTTGCCCCAACTGTGAAATCATCAGATAATTCCATAATTCCAGGTTGTCTCTCTTCTGCCAGTTCAAGCTCATCTGCTGAACAGATCATTCCATTGGATTTAACACCTCTTAATTTAGCTTTCCCAATTTCCATTCCACCTGGTAAAGTTGTCCCAGGCAAAGCAACTGGAACTTTTAAATTCTTCCTTACATTATCTGCCCCACAGACAATCTGAAAAACTTCATCTTCTCCACAATCTACCTGGCAAACATGTAACTTATCAGCATTCTCATGATCCTTAACATCTAGAACTTTACCAATAATTATATCTTCAAGGCCTAAACCTAAAAACTCTAATTTTTCAACTTCCAGGCCAGCCATAGTTAATTTCTTTTCAAGTTCATGGGGTGTATAAGGTAAATCTATATATGAATTTAACCAGTTAAGTGATACTTGCATAATTTATGTTCCTCCCTGCCTAATTAAAATTGTTTTAAGAAACGATGATCATTTTCAAATAATAATCTAATATCATTAATTCCATATTTCAGTAATGTTATTCTATCAATTCCCATTCCAAAGGCAAAACCACTATATTTTTCAGGGTCAATTCCTGACATTCTTAAAACATTAGGGTGAACCATACCAGAACCCATAATTTCTAGCCAGCCAGTTCTTGAACAGAGACTGCATCCTTCCCCCTGACAGACTATACAAGAAACATCAACCTCTGCACTGGGTTCAGTGAATGGAAAATAACTCGGGCGGAATCTAACCTCCTGCTCCTTACCATAAATTTCTTCTACCATTGCTCTGATAGTTCCCTTTAAATCACCAAATGTTATGTTCTCATCAATAACCAAGCCCTCTAGTTGATGAAACACAGGGGAATGAGAAGCATCTAATTCGTCCGCTCTATAAACTCTTCCAGGAGCAATAATTCTTATCGGTGGCTCTGAATTTTCCATAGTTCTTACCTGGACAGGGGATGTATGGGTCCTTAATAGAAAACTATCATTAAAATATAGAGTATCCTGTAAGTCTCTAGCTGGATGATTTTCAGGAATATTTAAAGCTTCAAAATTATGATATTCATCTTCTAATTCAGGGCCTTCAGCAATCTCAAATCCCAGTCCAATAAAAATATCTTCTAACTCTTCAGTAACAACAGAGAGAGGATGTCTTGCTCCCTGCTCTACAGCTCTTCCAGGCAGGGTAACATCTATAGTCTCTTTTGCTAGTTTTTTCGCTTTAGCTTCAGCTTCAAACTTCTCTTTTTTTTCTGTAATATCAGCTTCAATCTTCTGTTTTAAAATATTAGCCTCTTTTCCTAATATTGGCCTTTTTTCTGCAGGAATACTTCCCATCTTATTAAATAATTTCTGAACTTCGCCTTTTTTCCCAAGATACTTTATTCTTAATTCTTCTAAAGTATCTAAATTATTAGCCTGGGAATATTCTTTTTTGAATTCTTCTAAAATATCATTAATTGTTTCTTTTACATCCATTTATCTCCACCTCCGAATATATTAAAAACCTATTCCATAAAAAAAAGCCCCTAAAAAAGGGACGAAGGTTCGCGGTACCACCCTAATTATCTGCTAAATTACAACAGACCTCTCAGTTGATTTTTAACAGGTTAACTCCTGAGAAAACCTACTTATATATTCAGCCTCCAACTCCAGAGTGAATTTAGCCGGATATTCTTAAACTGCTCTCAATCTAAGACAGTTATTCCCTGAAAAAATATTGACGACTACTTTCTCCTTCTCCGCTTTTTAAAGTATTTATTTTTTTAACAATCGTTTCTTAAATTATACCATAAGATAATTTAATTAACAACAATGATCTCCTTAACATTAAATCAAAAATTCCTTGTCATTTCAAAAATCAATATAGTCCCAGCCATAGCAGCATTTAGTGATTCTATCTTACCTTTTATAGGTATAGAAATACTCTCATGATCCAGCGCAGATAATTCATCAGAAATTCCTGTTGATTCATTGCCTATTACTAAAATATCATTTTCTCTAAAATCAAAATTATAATATGTTTTCCCTGCATCTGGTTCAGCCAGGATCATTCTTCGTGTTGAATCTTGAAAATTCATCTTAAGATCTTCTAACTCAATATTTTTAATTAGGTCTAAATCAAAAATACCGGCCATTGAAGCTCTAATAACTTTAGGATTATATATATCAACAGTTCCTTTTAAAGCAATAATCCCAGCAAATCCAGCTGCTGAAGCCGATCTAATTAAAGTTCCAGCATTACCAGGGTCCTGAAGCCCTGCCATTAATAATAAGGGGCCATTTGATCCAATTAAACTATCTAAACTACAATCTTCTATTCCAGCAACTGCAATAATGCCCTGACTATTTATAGTTTCTGAAATTTCAGCAAATAATTCAGCTTCTAATAAATAAACATCTACTCTATAATCAAATAAGTCAATAACATTTTTAATATTATTATGTTTATGGACTTCTTTTGATATGTAAACTTCTTTTATATTTGCTCCCATTCTTATTGCTGACTCAATAATCTGAATTCCTTCTAAAATAAACTCTTGAAACTTATCTCTATATTTTTTTCTCTTTAACTTTCTAATTCTTTTGATATTTTGATTCTGATTACTGCTTAATTCTATAAAATCATTTCTAATCATTTTCAACCCCCATTTATCCCAAAAAGATAAATAAAAGCCTGGAGGAACCCCCCCCAGACTTGATATATAATATAATTTAACCTGCTAACTGTTCCTGAGCTAGTTCTACTAACTCGGCGAAACCATCTTTATCGTTAACTGCCATGTCAGCAAGTATCTTGCGATCAATCTCTACATCAGCCTGCTTTAATCCATTTATAAAACGGCTATAAGAAAGGCCATTCTGTCTTGCAGCAGCATTAATTCTGGTTATCCAGAGACGACGGAACTCTCTCTTCTTTCTCCTTCTATCTCTATAAGCATAATCAAGAGACTTCATAACAGCTTCATTTGCAGGGCGGAAAAGCTTGCTCCTGGAGCCGAAGAATCCTTTAGCATTTTTCAAGACTTTCTTTCTTCTTTTTCTAGCTTTATTTCCTCTTTTTACACGTGGCATCGATCATTCACTCCTTTCCATCTGAACAATCATAAAATACTGTATTTATTCATAGGGTAATAAATGCTTATATTTCTTTTTATGAGTATCGTTAACAAGTACATCTTTACTTAAATTTCTCTTTCTTTTAGCCTTCTTTTTTGTTTGCAAATGACTATTAAAGGCTTTCTTTCTCTTCAACTTACCTTTACCAGTCTTCTTAACTCTTTTCTTGATTCCTTTATGAGTTTTCATTTTAGGCATAATTAAAACCTCCTAATTTATAATAATTACTTATCACTATCAGGTGTTAAGAACATCATCATATTGCGACCTTCCATTCTAGGTCCACTTTCAACAGAACCTAAATCTTTAGTACCTTCTATCAGTCTTTCCATTAATTCATGTCCAATCTCCTGATGCATCATTTCTCGGCCTCTAAATTTTAATCTAACTTTCACCTTATCTTTATCATTTAAAAATCTTCTGGCCTGTTTAAGTTTTACATCAAAATCATGATCATCAATTTTAACACCCATCTGAACTTCTTTAACATTCATCACATTCTGATTTTTCTTGGCTTCTTTCTCCTTCTTGGCCTGTTCGTATTTATATTTTCCATAATCCATAATACGACAAACTGGAGGATTAGCCTGAGGAGCAACCTCAACTAAATCCATTCCTTTTTCTTCTGCAGCTCTCATAGCTTCATCAATAGATTTAATTCCTATTTGCTCTCCTTCTTGATCAATCAACCTAACCTCTCGGGCTCTAATCTGCTGGTTAACCCGTAAATCTTCTACGATTTTATCCACCTCCTAGTATATTTAAAACAAAAAGCGGGGACCCATTTCTGGACCGCCCGCAAATAAACATAAATAATACTACATATACCTGAGTTAACATTCTAAACCCAGGGCAGAACTTAATAATAGTTCTGAAATAGTAGTTATTAACCAGTAATCCTATTACTGGTGAGAAGCAGGCACTCCTACTTTATTGTCACTAAATCATAGTATATCAGAAATTTTAATTTGAGTCAACTAATAATTGCAATTAATTTTTCTCGGCAATCTCTTTATTAATATTATTGATAAAATCCTGAAGATCAACCTGACCCTGATCTCCTTCACGGCGATCTCTTACAGAAACACTACCACTTTCCTCTTCCCTTGAGCCTACGATTAACATATAGGGTACTTGTTCAACTTGAGCTTCACGAATCTTATATCCAACCTGTTCATCTCTCTCATCGATCTCAACTCTGATATCGTATTTCTGAAGTTCTTCCTGAACCTTATCAGCATAATTATTCTGATCATCAGACACAGGAATAATTTTAGCCTGAATAGGTGCCAGCCAGGTTGGAAAAGCTCCAGCATATTTTTCTATTAACATAGCTAGGGTTCTCTCATAACAACCAATTGAAGTTCTATGAATTATATATGGTCTCTGTTTCTCATTTTCACTATCTATATAAGTCATATCAAATCTTTCAGGCAGACTGAAATCTATCTGAATTGTAATTATTGTATCTTCTTTGCCATGAACATTTTTAAATTGAATATCTAATTTCGGTCCATAAAAAGCAGCTTCTCCATCTGCAACTTCATATTCAAGATCCATTTTTTCTAAAATATTTTCCATCTTCTCCTGAGTATCATCCCAGGCTTCAGGATTATCAATATATTTATCTTTATTATCAGGATCCCATTTGGAGAATTGATACCAAATATCATCTTCAATCCCAATTGTCTCCATAACATAATTCACTAAATCAATTACACCCAAAAATTCTTCCTCTAATTGTTCTGGAGTACAGATTAAATGGCCTTCAGAGATAGTAAACTGTCTAACTCTTATCAAACCATGCATTTCACCAGAAGCTTCGTTTCTAAAAAGAGTAGAAGTCTCAGCATATCTTATCGGAAGGTCTCGATAACTTCTTAATTTAGAGTTATAAATCATAAATTGAAATGGACAGGTCATCGGTCTCATACCCATAACTTCTTCGTCTTTCTCTTCATCTCCAATTACAAACATATCATCTTTATAATGTTGCCAGTGACCTGAAGTTTCATATAAATCTTTTTTTGCCATATAAGGAGTTAAAGTTCTCTTATATCCTCGCTTCTCCTCTTCATCTTCAATAAATCTCTGCAAAATTTGAATAACTTTTGCACCTTTTGGTTTTAATAATGGTAGCCCCTGACCAACAAGATCAGAAGTCATAAAAAGATCTAATTTTCTACCTAGTTTATTATGATCCCGCTTTTTAGCTTCTTCCCTCTGTTTAAGATATTCTTCTAATTCTTTCTTATCAGCAAAAGCGGTAGCATAGACCCTTTGCAACATCTCATTATTTTCATCTCCACGCCAGTAAGCACCAGCAACATTTAATAGTTCAAATGCTTCAACCATTCCAGTTCTAGGAAGATGAGGTCCCCGACAGAGGTCAACAAAATCTCCCTGGCGATAAAGACTAATCATTTCATCTTCTAACTCTTCAATTAATTCAACTTTATAAGGTTCATTCCTATCTTTCATTAGTTGAATTGCCTCTGCTTTTGGTAAGACAAACCTTCTTACATCTAAATCCTCATCAATTATTTCCTGCATTTTATCTTTAATAATATCAAGATCTTCTTTGGAAATAGATTTTTCCAAATCAAAATCATAATAAAAACCATCATCAATTATAGGTCCAATTGCAATACTTACATCTTCATATAAGTCTTTAACAGCCTGAGCCATAATATGAGATGCGGTATGTCTTAAAATATCAAGACCTTCTTCTGAATCATTCGTTATTATAGCAAGTTTTACATCCTCATCAATCTCATAATAAGTATCAACTTGCTTACCATCAACAATCCCGGCAACAGCATCCTTCCCAAGCCTTCTTCCAATATCATAAGCTACATCTTCAACAGTAACTTTCTCTTCATATTCTTTTGTTGAACCATCAGGCAATGTAATCTCAATCATTAATATCATCCTCCTAATAAATTTAACTCAAATAAAAAAATCCACCTCCAGAAAAACTAGAGGTGGACGAAATAATCGCACACGGTTCCACTCTATTTTAGAGGATACATATTTATCCTCCACTCAAATCAATTTAACGGATGATAACCGAGTCCTGATAATCACAATTACTGCTTTCCCAGAACCAACTCAAGGGTGGTCTTCAACTAATCTTAACCCAGGTGCTTTCAGCCTAAGGCACCATTCTCTGATAAGTTTATTAATTAGTATACTCTCCCTCTCATAGCTATTAACTTTATATTATATTTAATAATATTATATTAAATCTTAATTTTAAAGTCAAGTTATTTAATGTTTAAAATGACGATAACCAGTAAAATACATCTTAATCCCATGATCATCGCAGGCCTTTATTACATCTTCATCTCTTATTGACCCACCTGGCTGAATAATAGATTTGATATTATTCTCAGCAGCTATCTCAATTGCATCAGGATAAGGGAAAAAGGCATCTGATGCCAGTACTCCCCCAAACTGTCTGCCAGCGGCCTTTTTGCCTGCAAGTCTTACTGCATCAACTCTACTCATCTGACCGGCACCAATACCAACAATTGCCTCACCTCTAGCCAGAGCGATCGCATTAGACTTTACATGCTTGGCGGCCATAGTAGCAAGATATAATTCTTTCAACTCTTTTTCCTTTATTTCTTTATCCTTATATGGACCTGCCACCTGTTTTAAATCGGCCAGGTCATCGATTCCAATATCTTTTTCCTGCAAGAGGAACCCACCAGATATAGATTTTATTTCATAATCATTCTTCTTAGCAGTCCTCATACCATCTAGTTCAAGTAATTTAATATCTGACCAGCGGTCAATTAGCGCTTCAACTGCTTCTTCAGTATATGACGGAGCCAAAATCATTTCAATATATTTCCTGCCTCCGATCATCTCCCTGGCCACGCTACCTCCAACTTCTCTATTAAAAGCTACTATACTTCCATAGGCAGATTGAGGGTCACCAGCATAGGCCTTCCTAAAAGCTACAACAGGAGAGTGAGCAATCGCAAGACCGCATGGATTAGTATGTTTAATAATCGCTGTTGCAGCATGTTCTCCAAATTCTAAGATTAAGTCAAGTGCCGCCTGACCATCATTTATATTATTATATGATAACTCTCCGCCATTTAACTGTTTTGCAGATAATAATGAAGTTCCTGATAATAAATCATTACTCCTATAAACAGCCGCTTTCTGATGAGGGTTCTCCCCGTATTTAAGTTCCCTATCAAGTTCAGCTTTAATCTCAAAATTATCTTTAAAATTAAATTCATCATCTGATTTTTGACCCAACTTGCTAAAGTAATCAGAAATTGCCTGATCATAATCAGCAATATATTTAAAAGCTGTACTGGCCAATTCATATTTATAATCTTTATCTATATTACCTTTTGTATATGTATCTATAAATTTTTCATATTGCTCAGAATCTGTTAAAACCAGAACATCCTGATGATTTTTTGCAGCTGACCTAATTAAAGTCTGACCGCCTATATCGATCTCTTCTAAAATTCCTGAATAATCCTCTGGATTATTTTCAACTTTGTCTTTGAAGGGATAAAGATTACAAACTATTAAATCGATTGGTTCAATATCATTATCTTTAAGTTCTTCAAGATCTTTTTCATTATTCCTTCTAGCCAAAACACCAGCCATTATTGACGGATGCAAAGTCTTTACTCGACCATCAAGCAATTCAGGATATCCAGTAATTTCTGATATATCAGTCACCTCAATATCCTTATTTTTAAGCTTCTCAGCCGTTCCCCCAGTTGCAACTATCTCTACTCCATTTTTAATCAAGCTTTTAGCAAGCTCTGTTATTCCTTCTTTCTCTGCTACGCTGATTAATGCTCTTTTAATACTTGACACCTTAACACTTCCTTTCTATATTCAATCTATCTAACCAATTATTAACTATTACTTCAGTTTGATTCAGTGCAGAACCAGTATAATTGGCCGGATTCTTTAATATCTCTTTCTCATTAGTTGTTAACTTATCAAAATATTTTAATAGATCTTTATCTCCTTCAACTAATTCAAGTACTGTTTTGCCAGTCTCTTCAGATTTTAAAGTCAATTTCCTGATAGCCTCATGGGCATCAGGGTGACCTTCTCTGGCAAGCATAATATATAATGGCTCAGCAAGTATCATATCTTTATGATTATCAAGATTTCTTTTTAAGTTTTCATGATCAACTACAAGTCTGGCCATCACTCTATCTAGTCTCTTTATAGCGAGAAATAAATGACTAATAATTTCAGGATAATACCTTGCTGAAGATGAATTAGTTAAGTCCCTCTGATGCTCACAAAGTTGATCCATGTAAACAGTAATAATCTTAGGGACTGTTACTTTCCAGGAACTTTTAATATTTTCGAAGTTTATTGGATTCCTCTTCTGAGGCATAGTAGAAGAACCAACTTGTTCTTCAGAGAAAGCTTCACCAGTCTCACTTATCTCTGATCGCTGTAAATGCCTAAAATCATCACTTAAATCAGCAATCACTCCAAAAGTGGAAATAATACCATGTATATAATCAGTAAGCTTTTCAGGAGGAATTATCTGAGTCGAATGTTCTGATCTCTTAAGTCCTAACTTATCGAGTAAAGCAGTTTCAAATTCAATTGGATCATCAACAAGTAATGAAAGAGAATTATAAGCACCAACAGCACCAGAAAATTGGCCTGTTAATTCACTACTATAATTTTTGAGTTTTTCCAGTCTATTACCAAGTCTACTGACAAAACCAGATAGATAATAACCAAAGGTTATTGGCACAGCTGCCTGGCCATGAGTCCTCCCAAGTTGAACAGTTTCTTTTTCTCTATAAGCTACTTCAGAAATCTTTTCAATCAATTCTTTCAAGGCAGGTATTAAAATTTCATCATTAAAATTTTTATATCTTAAAATAGCAGCAGTATCTACAATATCAAAAGAAGTAGCACCTAAATGAATATACTGTCTGTATTCAGAATCGACTTTTTCTCTTAAACAATTAACTAAAGCTCTTGTATTATGTTTTGTCTTTTCTTCTTCTTTATAAACCTCATCTGCCGAGATATATTCAACAGCTTTCTTCATCTGATTGACAGCCTCAACTGGAGCAATATTAAATTCAACCAGAGTTTCAATTAGAGCAAGTTCTACCGTAGACTCCCATTCAAACCTGGCTTCCTCAGAAAAATACTGGCTTAAGATTTGAAACTTATTCCTAAGACTATACCTATGGTCAAGAGGGCTTAAATTATTAAAAACATTTCTTTCTAATGACAAATCATTTCCTCCTCAATTTTTATTTATTGAATATTTTATTTATAAAAAACTTGAATTAGAGTTGACAGCTAGTATAATTATGATATAATATTTATTGTATTGCCGAGGTGGCGGAATTGGCAGACGCGCA
>CAYONR010000015.1:0-16616 GCA_964405365.1 uncultured Halanaerobiaceae bacterium | reverse complement strand
AATGTCTTCTTTTATATCGTCTCAGGAAAAGGCACTCTACAAATCGGAGACGAGGAGCAAATCGTAGAAGCAACAGATATCATCCCCTGCCCACCAAACACTGAAATGAGCCTCAAAGCAGACCAGGGCGAAGAATTTAATGTAATTAATGCCAAGACCCCAAGCCTATAAATACAAGCCAATAAAAGGGAGGGAGCAAAGTTGATTATTGCAATCTCAATTAACCTAATTACAATTCTACTTGTGATCTATTCACTAACTAAATCTAAAGAGAAAACTAAAAAATCATTAAAAATTGCCTTTATGAAAGCTCTCTCTTTAGGTCCCTGGATAATAGCAATAATCTTTGGAATCGGGCTGCTTTTAACCTTTATCCCACCAGAGACTATTGAATATTATCTAGGTGGTGAAATGCAAATAAGCCAGGTCATTCTGGCAGCTCTTGTTGGTACAGTCAGTATGATACCAAGTCTGATTTCTCTCCCTTTATCTGGCTCATTGATAGATTCTGGGGCATCTTATACTACAATTGCAGCCTTTTATACAACCTTAACCATGGTAGGTTTTATAACAATGCCCTTAGAAATAAAGACTTTAGGTAAAAAAGTAACATTATGGAGAAATATTTTTGCTTTCATCTTCGCTATTATTATTTCAATCTTTATAGGTATTTTAATGTAAGGAGGCTGCCATGAAAAAAGATCAACAAAATAAACCAGAACCTAAAAACAAATTCAAAAAACTATTAATAATTTTTACAGCAATTATTATAATATTTTCTGTCCTAACAATTTTTTATCCTGAGAAGTCAGCTACAGGCAGAAAAATATCATTCAATTATTTAAAAGAAATAATTCTCATATTCCCTGCTGTTCTAATTCTTATGGGTCTTGCCGATGTCTGGATCCCTCAGGAAAAAGTAGAAAAATATTTAGGCAATAATTCAGGTATTAAAGGCTTATTACTTTCTATTTTCATGGGAACACTTCCTACTGGTCCAGTTTTTATAGCTTTTCCTCTAGCCTCAGACTTATTAAAAAAAGGGGCAAGCATCATGAATGTAATTGTTTTACTTGGCGCCTGGGGCTCACTAAAGGTCACCCAGATTGGAGTCGAAATTCATTTTTTAGGTATAGAGTTTGCATTTTACAGAGTAATATTAACCTTAATCGGCATTATAACTATTGGATTTTTAACATCCCTTTTAACAAACCCAAAAGCTAACCAGAATATCGTCACAGATAAGCATTCTGATCATTAAAGAAATTAATCTAGACTAAAATAGCCTACTGGAGGTGTCTTAAATTAAAAGAAACTCTACATTTATTTCTTTTCTAATGAAAATTGTATTATTATCTCCTCCTATCATGGAAACCTGGCTATTCAAAAAAATGTTTTCACTAATATTTATATTTTTAGGTAACAAGATTGATTTTGATTCTATAATCTCTAAAGAAACTAATTATAAAAAACCAATTAAAAATGCAATTAACTCTTATAATAATTTTATTGATTATCCGCCTTCTAAAATCCTTGACCTGGCAACTGGAACAGGCGTTATTTCCATATATTTATCAAAAGTTTTTTCTGATTCTCAAATAATTGGTATTGATATCTCAACTGACATGCTAACAAAAGCTAGAGAAAAAGCTCAAAAATCAGAAATTAATAATATTAAATTTCTTCATGAAGATGTATATGATCTCCCCTTTCCAGACAGCGAATTTTCTCTAGTAACTGTTTCTAATGCCCTTTTTTCCTTTAATGAAGTTACTAGAATTTTAAAAGAAAATGGCATCTTAATTGTTACTCTTTCAAATATCTCTCCATCATTAAATAAAAGCAAAGTCAATCAAAAATTATCAAGATATAATTTACAGGCAATAGATATTTCAGATAAAAGTGAGACTGGATTTTATTTAATACTCCAAAAAAGGAGGTGTTACTAATGAAACTGAATTATTAGGCAGAGGCGAAATTATGCACTCCCCCCCCTGCAACTATGTCAATGAAGGCTTTAGAAGATTCAAGAGTCCTTGGTATTCAGATAAATCAGGCAGGCACTGAAAATTAAATAAAGATTTAACTCAATAACCTGCCTGAATATAATTTATTTACTAACCCCGGTAAAATTAAAACCATTCACCTTCAAGGCTGGAAGATACATAAAACCATAAAATCCGCCGACTTTTTCCTGCTTTGAACTGATCGCCTCAACCTGATTTAAACTATCGATAATATTCTGAGTAAACCGAAGATTTTTTACTGGCGATTTAATTTTACCATTTTCTACTAGAAAAGTTCCATCCCGGGTCAAACCAGTTAAAATAGCCTTCCTTGGATTAATTACATTAATATAATGAAACCTAGTAACTAATAGACCCTTCTCAGTATCTTTAATCATCTCAGCAAGTTCAGATTCACCATTATCCATAACTAAATGCAATGGGAATCCACCAATAGATGGGTCGCCAACAGAATGGCCAGTAGTCTCAACTCCAGCCTTTTGCGCTGATTTAAGATCATAAGCTAGCTCCTTAGCAACGCCATTCTTAATAATATTCAACCTCTGCCGTTCAGCTCCTTCAAAGTCAAAGGGAAAATCAATTGTATTTGGATCCTGACAATCATCTATTATCGTAATATTATCGCCAAATATCTGCTCGCCAAGCCGATCTGTTAAAAAGCTCATCCCATCCTGAACAGATCTTCCGCTAAATCCAATATAAGAGAGATAACTAATTAAACCTCCAACTGCAGCAGGTTCTAAAATAACATCATATTCTCCAGGCTCAATCTCAACAGCATCTCTAGATTGCAGAGCTTTATCAGCAGCCCTCTCAAATTCTCTGCTAATATTTATATCATCTGCTCTATTGGATACGGCAGCAGCATAACCAGTAGCACCTGACTGATCAGTAATTACTGTCTTAAAATCAACTTTATCAAGCCTGGAATACCTGGTTATCCCTTCAGTATTTCCTAAAGCCATAAAATTCTGATTTAATTCCAGACTTCCAGCAGCATCTAAATCTGAATCCAGCTCAACAAAGGCCTCTTTTAACTTTTTAGCCCTATTCTCAATATTAAATTCCCGCTCTAACTCTTTAAAATAATTATCAGAACTTATATCAGCTGGCTCTGAAATAAAGTTTCTCTTATTATCACTTTCAGGCAGTTCAATCAACTTTTTACCGGCTTTTTTAATAAGTTTTATTAATGATTCATTATCAAAATCATTGGTAGTAACCTTTAATTCTCTTCCATCTTTCCCCAGGGTTATTTCAGCTTCTAGTTTATCACTGGCGACATTCTGATGAATTTCAGAACCAGCAAACCTGGTTAATTCCTGGTTTTCCCCTTTTAAGATTACCTGCACATCAAGACTCCCAGCAGTACTTAAAATTCTATCTAAAACCATATAGGCTCCAGCTTTCTTTAGCATTACTTATCAACTCCTATCTGTACATTCCTAAATCTGGCTGGAGCAGAACCATGACCTACATGACCTGATTGCATTGGCTCACCTTTACCGCAGTTAGGCACTCCATATAACTGCCAATCCTCTTCCCCAGCAATTCCATCACAACTCCTCCAGAACTCTGGTGTGCTACCAGTATATACAGGATTCTTGAAAATCTTCCCGGTTAATTCTCCGTCTTTAATCTCATAAGCAATCTCACAGCCAAACTGAAAATTCAACCGTAAATCATCTATACTCCAGCTCCGATTATTCTTTAAATAAAATCCATAATCTATTCCAGCAATCAATTCTTCAAACCCATAATCTCCAGGCTCTAAATTTATATTAGTCATTCTGATTAAAGGTAGTTTACTCCAACCATCAGCCAGAGCTGCTCCCCCAGAACTATTATCTAATTCATAAGCAGTCTCCCGTGAAGTCAGAAAGTTTTGTAAGATACCATCTTCAATAATTTTTACTTTCTGTGCCAGGACACCTTCATCATCATAGCCAAAGCTCCCTAATCCTCCGGGGCAAGTGGCATCAGCAACAACATTTACTATTTCTGAGCCATATTGAAATTCACCTGGCATCTCAGGTTCTAGAAAGCTGGTCCCGGCAAAAGCTGCCTCTGAGCCAAAGACTCGATCTAACTCAATCGGATGGCCAATACTTTCATGAATCTGTAATGTCATTTGAGAACTATCTATCACCAGGTCATACTTACCAGCTGGAATTTCATCAGCCTCAGTTAAAGCTGCAGCTTCTCTGGCAATCTCTTCTGCATGGCCTAATAGATCAAGCTCTTCAATAAATTCATATCCAGCCTTGCTGTAATTTCCGCCAAAGCCACAGGGATAATTTCTAACCTGAAGATCATCACCAACGGCCTTAGCAGTAATTCCTCCCCCGGATTCATGTAATTTCTGAACAATATAACTTCCTTCAGAATCACAGTAAATTTTCTTTTCTTTTCTAAAAGAAAGAGATCCACCGGTCTGAAATAAATCTACTGCTTCAACCATTTTCTTTTCAGCATTTAATAACAGTTCTAGTTTTTCTTCTAAAGAAACTTCAAATGGATCCTTCTCAATTGGCGTCTCATAAAAATCATCCATAATCTCTTTCTCTGCCAGATCAATAGCACTCCTATTAACCTTGCTGCTTGCAGCTGCTATCCTAATCGCCTTTAAAGCAGTCTGCTCCAGATTATCGAGATCAGAGGTTGCAGCAAATCCCCAGGCTCCATTAACCAAAACCCTGATTCCTGCACCTTTATCAGTCTTATTATTAATAGACTGAACTTCCTGATCCTCTGTTTTTATCTCTTCTTCTTCAAGTTCAATATGTCTTATATCAGCATAATCTGCCCCCTGTCCCAGAGCATAATCGATCAATTCCTTTAATATTTTTTCCAAATCTATCCCTCCCCAATATAATAGTCCTTCCAATAATTAATATTCGAGAAACTTAAATAGATACCTGCAAATCCATGAAAAAAACCACCTATAAATTATAGGTGGCAGTAAAGTTTAATATTTATTATTTCTGGATAATTTCTACTTCATAACCATCTGGATCAGTTATAAAGTATAAACCTCCACCGGCCTCATCGCCAACAGTATAAATATCTGTAACTTCATAACCGGCATCTTTATGATTCTCATGGGATTTTTTAATATCATCAACTACAACAGCAAAATGACTAAAACCATCTCCGATCTCATAAGGCTCTTCTCTATCATAATTATAAGTCAACTCAATCTCGAAATTGCTATCTGGTCCTTTAAGAAATACTAGAGTAAACTCATCTTCAGGAAAATCACTCCGCCTTGTGACTTCAAAATTCAATGCCTCTTTGTAAAAATCAATTGACTTCTCAAGATCAAGCACTCTAATGCAACCATGAACTATTTTATAATCTTGACTCATTTTATCACTCTCCTCTTCTAAATTATAACACTCTAATTAAACCAATTCAATCTTCTAAAAGATTGAATAAAACTTTAAATAAAGCTATAATAATAATATATTATTAATAACAGGAGGTAAAAAATGAAAATAACAAAAATTGTTTCCTTACTCGGACTTATTGCAATGATAATTGTATTATTTAACGGTTTTATAAATGGAAGTTTTACAGAAGATGGCGGAGAACTAATGGCTAACCCCTGGGGAATAGTTTCACTTGTCGACCTTTATGTCGGCTTTATCCTCTTTTCCCTCTGGATAGCCTTCAGAGAAAAAACAGTCCAGGCTAAAGTTTTCTGGATTGCCTTAATGATGATCTTTGGTTTTCTCACTGCAAGTCTCTATATCTTAATAACAGTTTATAAAAGCAAGGGCAACTGGCTTAAATTTTTCTTAGGTGCCAGAAAGGATTCTCTAATAAATTCAGAACAGGCGGTTAAATAATGGCTATAAACCATCAGGAAATAATGGATGAGCTAAAATCAGTAATCTCTGGTAAAACCTTTGATGCAGTTCTACCCCCATTAATCTTTGTTTTGACTAACAATATCTTTAATATAAATATTGCTGCAATTCTAGCATTAGGTTTGGCTGCTCTAATAGCTTTACGCAGATTCTTTAAAAGCGAAAACTGGTTTTATGCTCTTGGGGGCTTCCTTGGCACAGGCCTAGCTGCTGGACTTGCCTTAATATCAAGAACTGCAACTGGCTATTTTATACCTGGAATTATAACCAGTATCTTAATTCTTATAATTGCTATTATTAGTTTGGTATTACAAAAACCCCTGGCTGCCTGGGCCAGTCATTTAACCAGAGGCTGGCCTCTTGAATGGTTCTGGCGAGATGATATTAAACCAGCCTATCAAGAAGTTACAATTTTCTGGGCAATTTTATTTGCAATCCGATTAACAATTCAATTACTCCTATTTAGAGCAGGTGATGCCACTCGACTTGTCTGGGCCAATACTCTACTGGGCTGGCCAGTCACAATTTCTGTTTTAATTTTAAGTTATATCTATGGTATCTGGAGATTAAAAAAACTAGGCGGACCAGGTGTCGATGAATTTAAAGCAGGAAAAGAGCCACCCTGGGAAGGCCAGAAAAAAGGGTTTTAAGTAGAAATATCTTTAACTTATTAAAAATATTATTAAATTATTATGATTGGAGTTGATATGATATGGCTAAGTTCAAAGATTTTCAAAAACTAGATATAAGAGTAGGAGAAATTATTTCTGCAGAAAATTTTGAAGAAGCTCATGATCCAGCCTATAAGCTGGAAATCGATTTTGGTCAAAAGATCGGTAAAAAACAGTCCAGCGCCCAGATCACAGAGCATTATCAGCTAGATGAATTAATCGGTAAACAGATCCTGGCAGTCGTTAATTTCCCACCAAAACAGATTGCCAGTTTTATCTCTGAAGTCCTGGTTTTAGGAACTTATTCTAAAGGAGGAGTCATTTTAATCACACCTGATATAAAGGCAGAAAAAGGAGATAAGTTAGGCTAAAAATACCCCGCCACAGATCTGGCGGGGTTTAATTAATCTCTTATTCACTTTTTTCTGGATTAATTTCAGTTTTCTTCTCTTTGGCTAACTTTTTATTTAACATTAACTGCTCTTTTCGAGAAGCAAAGCCATCTGAAACCTGAGGGTCAAAATGAATATCAATTTGTGGATAAGGAATTCCGATTCCAGCTTCGTCAAACCTTCTTTTGACATCTTCATGCATATCAAAATTTACCGTAATCACATCTTTACTCTTAACCCAGACCCTGGTAAAAATATTAACTGAACTATCAGCATGTTCACCAACTCTAACTAACGGTTCTGGATCTGACAAAATCTTATCATTAGTAGCAATAATATCCTTAATTATATCCTTTGCCTCTTCAAAATCATCATCATAGCCAATTCCAAATACCATATCAACTCTTCTTTCCTCATTAGAACTAAAGTTAGTTATACTATTATTGGCCAGAGAACCGTTAGGAATATAAACTCTTTTGTTATCTCTAGTATTCATAATTGTATAAAGAAGCTGAATCTCTAGAACTTTACCTACATGATTACCGGTGTCAATAAAATCCCCCACTCTAAAAGGATGGAATATCAACAATAAAACTCCACCGGCAAAATTTGCAAGACTACCCTGCAAAGCAAAACCAACAGCAAAGCCAGCTGCACCTAGAATCGCAATAAATGATGTCATCTCAATTCCAACAGTAGACGCAGCAGTAATAATTAAAAGTATAATTAAAACTACTTTTAATAAAGCGACTGTAAATCTTGTTAGAGTCGGTTCAAACTTTCTTTCCAACCCTTTTTCAGCCATCTTCACGATCAATTTAATCAAGAACCAACCAACAAAGAACAATATAACTGCAAAGATAAACCTCAAACCATAAAAAGATAATAATTCAACAAGATTAGATGCCTGCATCAAAACCCTCCCTATTATAATCATTTTCTTATTTTAACTAACTAAATTGTATCATAATATTTACAAATTTTAAATAGGTAAAATAAAAGAGGGCAGCCTGACAAAAATCAGTTCAACTAAGCCCCCTTTCATCTCTTTATATATTAATTATATCTTTCTAACCTTAATTTTAGCAGCATGGCCATTTAAATCATAATCCTCACCGGCATACAGACCTTCAATATACTCAATACTGTCAGCTAATGTCTCATCCTTTATATAATCCTCAAAATTAGCTACAGCTGACTGGATCTCTTCATCGCTATCATATTCGATCTCAATCCTATCCAGCATCTCATAATCGTTGGCTTTCCGCATCTGCTGAACTTTAGAAACAAACTCCCTGGCAAAACCTTCAGCCTTTAGCTCTGGAGTTAGCCTGGTATCAAGGATTATAAAGGCATTATTCTCCATGCCAACAGTAAAGCCTTCCAGATTACTGATATTAATGATTACATCCTCTTCAGAGAAAGTAAAGTCCTCACCGTCAAGATCAACAGTAATCTCTTCGCCATCCTCTAAAGCCTTAGCAGTCTCGCTGGCATCAAGTTCCTGTAATTTAGAGGCAAATACCTTTACCTTATCTCTAAGTTTAGGTCCAACCAGCTGGAAATTAGGCTTTAAGCTATATTCCATATATTCACCTAGCTCATCAGTAAAGACAACCTCTTTAACATTTAATTCTTCTTTCATTAATGGTACCAGATCAGAAATCAATTCCTCATGACGGCCATCCACCAGTACCTGAGCAATCGGCTGTCTAACCTTTAATTCTTCTGCCTCTCTGGCAGATCTACCTAATGTTACCAGCTCTCTAACCAGCCCCATCTTCTCTTCTAAACGACTATCAACTAAATCATGATCAGCTTCAGGATAATCTTCAAGATGAACTGACTTGCCATCAGTCAGTAACTGATAGAGTTCTTCAGAAAGATAAGGAACAAATGGAGCAATCAATTTAGTTAAACCAGTTAATATTTCATAGGTTGTTAGATAAACAGATTTCTTATCAGTATCCTTCTCATCAGCCCAGAAACGACGCCTGGAACGACGGATATACCAGTTAGATAAATCCTCATCAACAAAACTCTGAATCAATCTAACAGCACTGGTCAGATCATAATTCTCCATCTCAGCCTCAACCTGATCAATCATATTATTATACCTTGATAGAACCCAGCGATCAATTCTGCTTCTATCTTCAACAGGTATCTCAAAACCTCTAGGATCGATCTCATCAGTATTAGCATATAGCTGGAAGAAATAATAGACATTTTTCAGAGTTCTATAAAACTTACTATCTACTTCATGGAGCCCCTCAATATCAAATCTAGTTGGAGTCCATGGAGGCGAAACATGGAGTAAATACCAGCGAAGAATATCTGCACCATATTCATCAAAAAGCTCAAAGGGATCAACTGTATTCCCCTTAGATTTTGACATTTTCTTGCCTTCAGAATCAAGGATCAAATCATTAACCAGCACCCGCTTATATGGCGATTCACCAGTAACAAAGGTTGAAATTGCCAGTAATGAATAGAACCAGCCTCTGGTCTGATCAATCCCCTCACAGATAAAGTCAGCCGGGAACTGCTCTTCAAATCGCTCCTGATTCTCAAAAGGATAATGCTGCTGGGCAAATGGCATCGAACCACTATCAAACCAGCAATCAATAACCTCTTCAACTCTGGTCATTTCACCGCCACAGCCTGGACATTCAAAATGAATATCATCCACATATGGCCTGTGTAGTTCAATATCATCTGGAACATCTTCCATTGCCTTTTTCTGAAGCTCAGCAATTGAACCAACTGATGTCTGCTCACCACATTCACATTTCCAAATATTAAGAGGAGTACCCCAGTACCTATTTCTAGAGATAGCCCAATCTTTTAGATTATCAAGCCAGTTTCCAAATCTCTTCTCACCTACATAATCTGGATACCAGTCAACTCCATTATTATTTTCAATTAATTTATCTTTTAACTTGGTCATCTCTATATACCAGCTACCCCGGGCATAATAAAGCAATGGAGTATCACAGCGCCAGCAATGAGGATAATTATGATCCATCTTCTGACTTCTTACCAGCTTATCATTTTCTATCAACCACTCAACAATATCCTCATTGGCATCCATAACAAACTGCCCTTCCCAGGGAGTTGTAGTATACTTACCGTCTTCGTCAACAGGCTGTAATACTGGCAGATCATATCTCACACCAGTCTTATAATCATCTTCACCAAATGCCGGTGCAGTATGAACAATCCCAGTACCTTCTTCAGCTGTTACATAATCAGCAACAGTTACAAAGAAAGCCTTTTTATCTGTCTTAACAAATGGCATAAATTGTTCATATTCTATACCTTCTAGCTCCTCACCTTTTACTTTATCAACAACTTCATATTCGTCTCCAAACACTTCTTCAACTAAACCTTCTTCTAAATAATATAAATCTCCTCGATAATCGACCTGTAAATAAGTCATTTCAGGGTTAACTGTTAAAGCAACATTGGCTGCAAGTGTCCAGGGAGTAGTTGTCCAGACTAAGAAATATTCATCCTTATCCTTTCTCTTAAAGCGGACATAAACAGTCCTACTGGTAATCTCCTTATAACCCTGGGCAACCTCATGGGATGCAAGTCCTGTACCACACCTGGCACAATATGGCAGTATCTTATGACCTTCATAGATATAGTCTTCTTCGAAAAACTTATTTAAAATCGACCAGACAGATTCGATATAATCATTTTCCAGAGTAATATAGGGATCATCAAGATCTATCATATACCCCATACGTTCAGTCATTTCCCGCCACAATCCTTCATATTCAAAGACAGATTCTCGACATTTCTTATTAAACTTATCGATACCATATTCTTCGATCTCTTGCTTACTATTCAAATCCAACTTCTTCTCAACTTCAATTTCTACCGGCAGTCCATGTGTATCCCAACCAGCTTTTCTTCTGACTAGATGGCCTTGCATGGTCTGATATCTACAGACAGTATCCTTTAAAGTTCTACTGATAACATGGTGAATACCTGGTCTCCCATTGGCTGTCGGCGGCCCTTCATAAAAAACAAATGGTTCCGCGTCTTCTCTGTTCTCAATAGTCGCATTAAGTAAATCAATCTCTTCCCAGTAATTCGATAATTTCTGTTCCTTCTCTGATTGATCCTGATCAGAGATAGGTTTAAATACTTCTTTAGACATTTATTAATCACACTCCTATAAAATTTAAATAATTAAAAAATCCCTGAGTAATAAATATTATTACCCAGGGACGAAATTCATTTCGCGGTACCACCCATATTACAGGCGAAAAGCCTGTCACTCAATTATCTGTTAACGCCAGAAATACGAAACCCCCTACTATAATTTCAGAGATTTAGCTCCAGGATGATCTTCCCTTCACAGCAATTAAAAATATATAATTCATATTCTCTTTAATAATAAATTATTTATTGCTCCTTGTCAAGCTTTAAGAGATAGAAATTGTCTTTAACCAATCCAATTAAAAAAGAGCAGGTCTCCCTGCTCTTATCATATATAGTACTTAATTAAAGGTTTTAGCTAGTGAAAGATATTATAGTCCAGCCTTGCTTAAAGCATCAGCAACGGCTTCTGACCACATACCAGAACTGCCAGTAGCTCCAGAAAATACATCTACATCGGCTGAATTGGCTTCAACAAAACGAGAAGGCATTTCTTCCTGAGCATCATGATATACATCATAACTATAATCTGAATCTTTATAAACAAAGCTACCGTCATCATCCTGGAGTTCTTCTAAGTTAACATCAACAATTTCGCCAGCTTCAACAGTTACCCAGGCAAGACCTTTGCCGCCTCTTTCGCTAACTTCAGAAAATCCAAGGAAAGTACCATCAAAAACTTCCTGGCCTTCAGCTTTAGCTAGTGCCATTTCAACGGCACCCATGGCCTTTTCACTTGTGCTGGTAGCACCTGTTACAATATCAACATCAGTTGAATTTGCTTCTACAAAACGACCTGGTAGAAGATCCATAGCTTCATGCCATTCATCAAGTCTATAATCTTCATCTTTAGCTACACCGGTATCTCTCCACTCAATTAGTTCTACATTTGTTATTACTTCACCTTCAATAGTTACATGAGCTTCGACATAACCTTTATCATTAGCTTCACTAAAACCTACATATTCTCCATCTTCTAAATGACCATCTGCCATGCCTGTAACTAAGAAACTGACAACAAAAGCTAATGCTAGAACTGCCACAAATAATTTTTTCAGCAATTAAATCTCCCCTTTTTAAAATATTAGTTTGTAAAGTATTTAACACTCACATATGTAATAATACATGCTTGTTATTTTTTTGTCAAAAGATTACGTTAAAAAAATATCATAACAAAATAAAAAAAGAGCCCAATCAAGAGCCCTTTTAATATTAGTACATTTAATTAATTTTAATATCCAGCTTTTGACATGGCATCTGCAACTGCCTCCATCCACATCTCAGCACTACCGGTTGCTCCAGTATAAATATCTACATCAGCTGAATTAGCTTCTATAAACCATTCAGGCATTTCATCTCTAGCTTCATGAAACTCATCCCAGTTATAATCATCATCTTTTAGAACTCTTTCTCCGTCATCTTCCTGAACTTCTTCTAATCTAACATCAATAATTTCTCCATCTTCCATTGTTACCCAGGCTACTCCTAAACCACCACGATCACTAACTGATGAGAAACCTAAGAATCTGCCATCAAACTGCTCAACACCTTCGGCTTTAGCTAAAGCCATCTCAACAGCTTCGATAGCCATTTCACTAGTAGTTGTAGCTCCGGTTATAATGTCAACATCAGCTGAATTAGCCTCTACAAATCTTTCAGGAAGTACTTCCATTGCTTCATGGAACTCATCCCAGCCATAATCTTCATCTTTAGCCTCATTTACATTAGTCCATTCAGTCAATTTAACATCGACTATTTCTTCATTTTCAATTGTAATATCAGCTTCAACATAAGCTCTGTCAGAAGCTGAACTATAACCAGTATACTCTCCATCTTCAATATGCCCGGCTGCCATTACATTAAAACCTAATCCTAAAACTACCGCTAAAACCAAACCAAATATCATCAATTTCTTCATTCTTTTCTTCCCCCTTTAATTAAGTAAAAATATTATATGAAATCTTTCACTATTACTATATTACTACATTCGTGATATAAATGTCAAGCTTTATTTTGATTATTTTCATCAGTTTATTTGTCTGGCTAAAACTATATATAGAGAAGCCAGTAATATCATAAAAGCTCCACCATATTGGACTAAAGAAAAATTTTCTCCAAGCAAGGTAAATGATAATAAAACTGTAACAACCGGTTCAGCCATACTTATAACTGAAGCCACAGTCGGTGTTGTATATTTAACTCCATATAAAAATAGAATAAGACTTATTAAAGATATTACTGTTATTAAAGTTAAATAGAGATAAGCATTTAAACTAAAAGAATAAGACAGCTCTCCTCTAAAGACTCCAATAGAAGTGAATAATATTGCAGATATAAAGCAAGTTACAAATATAATATGCAAAAATAATGTATCAGTTAATAATTTATTCCCGCCTAGAATATAAAAAGCATAAAATAATGATGCCATTACCGCTGCCATTAAACCTATACCAGATGCAACTATCTGAAAATCAGAATACACCAGGTAAATCCCGCTAAAAGCAATTAAAACAGCTATCGCCTTTCTGATCCCGATAATCTCCTGGCCTAATAACCAGGCTAATATAGCAACTACTATCGGATATGTATAAAATATTAAAGCTGCTAATGATGTTGGAATCATATTAAAAGCTGTAAAATATGAAAAATTAAAAATGGCATAACTAACTCCAATTAATATTAAACCCAAAAAATTATAATTAACTATCTCTTTTATATCGAATTTCTTGAAATTTATTATCCCTAAAATTATTGTAGAGATCACAAACCTAAATGTTAATAGAGATATAACATTAACCCCTTCATTGTAAGCATTCACAGCAAAAATTGGAAGGCTCCCAAAACCAACTGCAGATAAAAATGCAGCCAGGGAGCCATACAGATATTTTCTCTTTAGGTCTTCTAGCATAACCTAACCTGAAAACCCTTCTGAAGCAGTCCCTGGAAAACCATACTCAAAGCTATCAAACTTTGTTACCAGGTCAGCAATTCTTTTCCTTAACTTCTCACCAACAACCTCACCTTTAATAGCTTCAGCCAAAATATCAGCTACTTCAACCATATCATTTTCCTTCATCCCTCTTCTGGTTATCTCAGGAGTCCCAAGCCTAATTTCTTTTCCGGATTGACCAAAATCATCTGAAAGTAAAATATTATCTTCTTCAAGACTGGTTGAAATTTCTCTAGAAGTACCAAAATCATCGACATCTAATAATAAAATATGTGAATCAGTAAAACCATGGTCTGCTGCAATAACCTTTATTCCTCTTTTATCCAGTTCAGCCCCTAGTTTCCTGGCATTCCTGACCACCTGTTTGCTATAATCATGACCATATTCTTTCATCTCAAGTAAAGATGCAGCAAAAGCTGGCAATCTATTTAAATGATGGCTGGTAACTAATGCTGGTGATAGCGCATCTCCTACCAATTTAAATGGTTCTTCTTTTCTGGATAAAATCATGCCACCCTGAGGCCCTGGAAAAGATTTATGAGTACTTCCAAATACAATATCCACTCCCTGATCTAAAGGATTTTTAAATAATCCCCCGGCAATCAAGCCAGTTACATGGGAAGCATCATAGGCAAAAAATGTCTCATCTAAATGCCTGGTCCTATTCATTATCTCTTTTATTGGATCAGCAAAAAGCGTCCCTGAACCACCAAAAATAATTAATCTTGGCTTATAAGTATCTATCATCTCAACAGCCTTTTCCACTTCTAATTTCTGATTTTCATCATAGGGAAGGTTCTTAACTCTAATTGTCTTATCTAAATGATCAATATTTCTCATCGGGCCAACCAATCCATGACCCCAATCAGCCATCGACACCTCAAAGATTAAATCACCTGGATCAGTTAATCCCAGTACTGTCGCCATTCCAGCCATATGACCACCAATTGGCCTTAAATCAACAAAATCAGCTTTAAATAAATCCTTTACTAAGTCATGAGTTGCCATTTCAAATTCATGGATATAGCGATTACCAGTATATTCTCTTTCTTCAGGCTTTAAAGTCTCATAACAACCGTACCTATTTCCAAAATCACTTGCCAGGTAACTCCTCACTTTTGGTGAACTGTAATTTTCTGAAGCTATTAAATTTAAACATCTACTTCTATATTGTAAATGCTTTTCATGAAGTCTTTCCAAATCATTAGTATTAGTCAGTTTAGCCATATATTTTTCCTCCTGAGATATCACAAATTATTTTAAAAATTTCAATGCTGAACGAACATGCATCTCTACACCCGTCTTTAAAGTATCTTCATCTATATCAAACTTAGGATGATGATGAGGATAATCTGTTCCCTTCTCTGCATTACCAGTCCCAATAAAATAGAATACTGAAGGTACATAAGTCGAGAATTCCCCGAAATCTTCACCGGCCAGACAGCGATATTCAGTTAAATTTTCAGTACCGCCAGCAACTTTTGCAGCTGTCTCCTCCAAATCCAATACTAATTCAGGATCATTATATACCGGTGAACTGGTGGCCGGATATTTTATTTCATAATCAAGATCAGATGTATTACAGACCCCGGCAACAATTCTCTCCAATCTTCTCCGAGGTTTCTCATCAGTACCTCTTCCTCCTGGATAAAGATATCTAATAGTTCCTTTTAGATGGGCTTTTTCTGGTATAATATTTGTGGCATTTCCAGCCTGAAACTGACCAAAAACAATCGTGGTGGCTTTCATTGGATCAATTTCTCTAGTCTGTATCATTTGTGCCTGTTGAATTATATTAGTTCCGGCTATAATAGAATCTTTTGATAAATGGGGGGCAGAAGTATGACCGCCTTTACCTTTTATAATTATCTCAAACTCATATAAACCACCCATAACAGCTTCAGGAGCAAGCCCTATCTTTCCACTTGCTATTGGTGTCCAGAGATGAATCCCCATAGCAGCATCAACTTGAGGATTCTCCATTACTCCTTCTTCAATCATAAATCTGGCCGCTTCTGTCTCTTCATTTGGTTGAAAAACAAATTTAATATTCCCTGCCAGCTCATCTTTTTTTCTACTTAATATTTTAGCTGCCACCAGCAACATGGCAGTATGACCATCATGGCCACAGGCATGCATTAAACCTTCATTTTGTGACTTATATTCAAATTCATTCTCCTCTTCAACAGGCAGAGCATCCATGTCAGCTCTCAATAATAATGTCTTCCCAGGTCTGCCTCCTCTAAGTAATCCTACTACTCCAGTCTTTGAAACTCCTTCAGTAACTTCAAGACCTAAATCTCTTAGATATTCAGCAACAATTCCTGCTGTTCTAAATTCTTCCCACCCCATTTCAGGATGTTTATGAAAATCTCTTCTCAGATTTATTAATTCAGGTTCTAGTTCTTTTATTTCCTCTTTTATATTCATATATTTCACTCCAGCCTATTTATTAATATGAAATTTCAATTAGATCATCCCATTATCATAAATTCAGGCCGGCAGCATAACTGCCACCGACCTAAATATATTTA
>CAYONR010000014.1:0-16776 GCA_964405365.1 uncultured Halanaerobiaceae bacterium | reverse complement strand
TCTACAGTTGTGCCTAGAAGATAACGCTCATAATCAACTGCTGCATCAATCTTTTCATAGCCATCTGCTTCAGCTACCATCTCATCAACTCTAGAGCCATATAGTTCCATTGAATCAGTAAAAACAGTTATAACAACATCATCTTCACCTAATTCATAGTATTTAGCAAACTTAATAGCTGAAAGCATATTTGCTATACCAGAGATACCCATTAAATCCAATTGTTCGACCGTTTCTTCAGGAACACCAATCTCTCTTAAATACTCCTGACCAACTTCAGTATTAAAGAGACGAGATAAATTCATAGCATAATTATCGTCAATAGCCATTACCATATCCGTATTTTTTACATTATGAACCCATGGAATATGCTTATCACCAATACCCTCTAATCTGTGAGCACCAAAACCATTATTTAAGAGTGTTGGACACTGCAGAGCTTCAGAAACAGCCAGCTTTGCATGAGGATATAATTCTTTTACTTTATCTGCAGAACCAAGAGTACCGGCAGAACCAGAAGTTAAGACAACACCAGCTAAATTTTTACCATCCATATCTTCAAAAGCCTTAGCCATAGCATTACCAGTAACCTCATAATGCCAGAGATGATTGCCAAGCTCCTCAAATTGATTGAAAACATTTACATTGTCTCTAGTTTCTTTTAATTCCCAGCACTTATCAAAAATCTCTTTAACATTACTTTCACTTCCTACAGTAGGTATAACTTCATCAGCCATATTTTCCAGCCATGTAAATCGTTCCTGACTCATTTCTTCAGGCAGGATTGCAATAGATTCACAGCCTAATAATTTAGAATTATAAGCTCCTCCACGGCAATAATTCCCAGTTGATGGCCAAACAGCTTTTTCAGAAGTAGGATCAAACTGGCCGGTAACTAATTTAGGTACTAAACAACCAAAAGTCGGTCCAATCTTATGAGCGCCTGTAGGCATCCATTTTCCTACAAGAGCGATAATCTTTGCATCTACCCCTGTCAATTCTGATGGTAGTTCTACATAATTTACGCCCCCATATTGCCCCCCACTTTCAGTAGGTTCATTATGCCAGCTTATTCTAAATAGATTAACTGGATCTACATCCCATAAATCGACATCTTTTAATCTCTCTTTTACTTTTGCAGGAATTAAATCTGGATTTTTCATCTGAGCTAAAGTTGGAATAACAACTTCTTTTTCTTTTGCCCTTTCTACCGCTTTTTCTAATACTTCCTCATTCTTAGTAAGATCAATCATTTTATTCCTCCTTTTAAATTTATATTAGCTTCGCATGAATATTTGTTAATTAATTTTGCTTTAACTTTTCTTTAATTACACTTTATATATTCAATAATAATTAATAAATTCCTGCCTGAACTATGAAATTTCCTAAAAAATAAAAAAATAGACCAGTATTACCTGGCCTATTACCATAATTTACATTAATAAAATTTATTCTGTTGATATTATCTCATAAGTTCCTGTAACTTCAGCTGAAAGGGAATTGCTTGCCGAGCAATATTTATCCAAACTCAAATTAACTGCTCTAGAAACATTTTTTTCAGTTAATCCAGCTCCTGCTATTACAAAATGGATATTTACTTCAGTAAATTTTTTAGGATAATCATCAGCTCTTTTGCCACTCACACTTATTTTAAAATCATCAATATCAGCTTTCATTTTTTCTAAAGTTTTAACAATATCGATTCCTGTACAACCAGCAACCCCATGTAATATTATTTCCATTGGTCTTGGCCCTTTATCTTCTCCACCAACTTCTCTTGATGCATCCATTAATATCTCATGTCCTGAACCACCTTTTGAATTAAAAGCCAGTCCTCCAACCCAGTCTGCATTAATTTCCATAAATATCTCTCCTTCTCTCAATAATACAATTAATTAATTTTTATTTACTCTATTATTATAAATAATCCAGACTATAACATCTGTTAATCATTAACATACTATTTATGATATGGTTCGCCAGCAATGATTTTAAAAGCTCTATAAACCTGTTCTAAAAGAATTAACCTAATCATTTGATGGGTAAAAGTCATATGGGATAATGAAAGCTGATAATCAGATGAATCGAGTACTTTTTCTGATAAACCTAAAGAACCCCCAATTATAAACGTTATATTACTCCGACCTTGAACCTGTAAATTTTGAATCGAACTGGCCAATCCTTTAGATGTCATAGGCTTACCTTTAACATCAAGAACAATCTTATATGAATTCTCCGGAATTCTAGCAAGTATTCTTTTGCCTTCTTTATTTTTAACCATATCTGCCTGCCCAGATGAATTTTTAGGAATATTTTCATGATCAACTTCAATTATTTTTAAATTACAGTGTTTTGATAATCGCTTACTAAATTCTGCTATACCTCTATTAATGTAATCCTCTTTAATCTTTCCAACTGCAACAATATTAATTGTCATCATGCTGAATCTGTCACTCCTTTTATTGTTTCAGCTGTTTCTATATTAAATATTTCGCTGGCCTCATCTCTAGGAGCACATTTCAATATTAAATCTTTCCCAATTTGATAGCCTGCTGAACAGATTGAATTCTTAACTGTTAAATAAGCTAATTCTGGCCTATTATTTTCTGCACTCAAGTGAGAAAGAAGAACAACTGGACATGAAGATTGCTTATTTGTCTTTAGAAGTTCTGGTAATAACTCAGCTGTTTCATCATTTGATAAATGACCCTCATTGCCACGAATTCTTCTTTTTAGCATGCCCGGGTATGATCCTTCTCTTAATAAGTCTATATCATGATTGGCTTCTAAAAGTATGCAATCTAAATCTTTTAGATGATCATAAAGCTCAACATCTATATATCCTATATCTGTCGCAAGCCCAAAATTAACTTCTCCATCACCTACTATATACCCAACTGGTTCTGCCGCATCATGGGGAGTAGGAAAGCTTTTAATCTCAAAATCACCTAATTGCCAATAATCTTTTATTGTTCTTTCAAAATCTTTATCTATCTTACCAAGTTTTTTTCTCGCAGCCTTCCAGGTCCCAGCAGAAGCATAAATAGGAATTCCATATCTCCTCGATAATACTCCCGCGCCTTTAATGTGATCACCATGTTCATGAGTTACTAATATTGCAGAAATTTCTTCAAGGTCTAATCCAATACTTTCCATTCTTCTTTCTAATTCTTTTCCCGATAAACCAGCATCAATTAAGATAGCTGTATTTTTTGTTGATAGGTAAATAGAGTTGCCAGAACTACCGCTAGCAAGTACTGCCATTTTCATTGCCAAATTAATCACCTCATATTAATTGCAGGATTTTAACGTTTTTAAAAGAATAAATATATATAGGACTTTTTAAAGTCAGGAGGATTTATATGATAAAAGTAATGGTTGTAGATGATTCCGCTTTCATGAGAAAGCTTTTTACAGATTCTATAGAAAAAGATAAAAAAATAAAAGTTATTGAAACTGCACGAAATGGTAAAGACGCATTAAAAAAAATAAAATCTAATAAACCAGATGTAGTAACATTAGATATAGAAATGCCAGTTAAAGATGGCTTAACCACATTAAAAGAAATAAACAAATACTATCCTGAAATACCTGTAATAATGGTTAGTGCATTAGATAATCGAGATACAGTCATGAAAGCTCTTGAAATAGGGGCTTTTGACTTCATACCAAAACCATCAGGTTCTATCTCCCTTAATATAGATGATATCATAGATGAGCTTCAAGAGAAAATAAAAGTTTCAATAAATGCCGAAAATAATCAAAATAAATCTTTTGAAAGTGATTTCAAAGTTAAAAGATCAATAAAAAATAAAGTTAAGAATACTAATTACACAGTTACCAACTTTCCAATTATAGCTATTGGCACTTCATCAGGTGGTCCTAAAGCACTAAAAGATGTTTTAACTGCTTTTCCATCTGATTTCCCTGGAGCAATAGCAATTGTTCAGCATATGCCTGCAGGTTTTACAACATCTTTAGCTAATAGGCTTAATCAACAATCTAATCTGAATATTAAAGAAGCCAAACAGGGAGATAAATTAAAACCTGGCCATGCTCTAATTGCTCCAGGTGATTATCATCTTACTTTCAATTCAGAAGGAGAGGCTGAATTAGATCAGCGCAAAAAAAACTGGGGTGTTAGACCTTGTGTAGATTATATGTTAAAATCACTAGCAAAATGTTATAAAGAACGAACTATTGGAGTTATCCTCACCGGAATGGGGCATGATGGTGGTAAAGGTATGACTGCTATTAAAAATAATGGCGGCTATGGTATTGTAGAGGCAAAAAAAACCGCTTTAGTTTATGGCATGCCTGGAACTACAATTAAAGCCGGAGCCTATGATAAAATACTACCTAGATATGAAATCCCAGCATATATAATAAGATTGATTGATAAGGAGATGAATTAATTTTGGATTTTAATAATTTCAAAAATGAAGCAGCTAGCTTATTGAATATTAATTTCGATGGTTATAAATTAAAAAGAGTACAGCGTAGAACTGATAGTTTAATGCGAAGACATAATATTGAAGATTATAAAGAATGTATAAATAAACTGAAAAAAGATGATTCATTTAAAGATGCCTATTTAAACCATTTTACTATTAATACATCTGAGTTTTTTAGAAACCCTAAAAGCTTTAAATATCTTGAAGATGAAATTTTACCTGCTTTAATTAATAAGAGCAATGATAAGTTAAAAATATGGAGCGCTCCCTGTTCAAATGGATCTGAACCCTATACAATTGCAATTATATTACATGAGCTAGGTTTAAAAGAAAGAGAATATGAAATCCTGGCCAGCGACCTGGATAAAGAGATCCTGGAAACAGCAAAAGGAGCCTGTTATAGCTCGAATTCTTTAAAAAATGTACCTGACAAGTATATGAATAAATATTTTGATCCAGTAAAAGACGAAAAAGATCTTTTTCAATTATCAAGAAAAATTAGAGGTTCAGTAAAATTCGAAAAAAAAGACCTGATAAATGGTAGATATTCTTCAGGCTGGGATTTGATTTTAAGCCGAAATTTCTTTATCTATCTAACTAAAGAACAAAAAGATATCTTAACAGAAAAATTCACTGAAAACTTAAAAGAAAGCGGCTATTTATTTCTAGGAAATACAGAATTTATATTTAATCCAGGTAAATTTAATTTAGATAAGATCAATCTCTCTTTCTATCAAAAGAAAAGCTAAATAAATATTGCCAGCCCTCTTTAATCTTAAAGGCTGGCAATTTATATTTTAATTATTTTCTTTTTCTTCATCTCTCTTTTTCCAGCTTAAATGATAAATCAAACTCACAATTCCTATAGCAAGATCTTCATTTCTAACAGTAATATCATCAGGTACATGAAGACGGGTTGGAGCAAAATTCCAAATAGCTTTTATACCTGCCTCAACCATATCATCAGCAACTTCCTGGGCTGCATCAGTTGGCACTGTTATTATCCCTAATTTTGCATCATTTTCTTCTACAATCTTCTCCATTTTATTTGTATCCTTAACTTCAATACCACCAATTTTGTTGCCAACTTTAGATGAATCAGCATCTAAAACTCCGACCAATTTCATGCCCATCTTTTCAAAGCCTTTATAATCTACCAGAGCTCTTCCAAGGTTTCCTGCCCCAACTAAAATTGTTGTCCAGACCTCATCTACTCCTAAAATTTTCCCTACAGATCTTTTGAGATCAAAAACGTCATAACCTACTCCTCTTCTACCAAATTCACCATAATAGGATAAATCTTTTCTTACCTGAGTTGGAGGTATACCTAATCTTCCTCCTAAATCTTTTGAAGATACTACATCTACATCTTCAAAATTTGCTAATTTATCAAGACACCTGTAATATAAAGGCAATCTTTCAATCGTAGCATTCGGAATTGATTCTCTATCTTTCATTCTCCTCACTCCTTAAAAAAGTATTTATATAGCATATTATTTCACAAGTAATGGAAAAAAACAAGGCCTAAATCGATATATTAGTAAATAAATCGATTTTAAGCCTTTATTTTTTTAATTAACTCACCGGACTGCCTGTTTTTATTGGTTTAGCAGGACTAATTATTGTTAATTCTTCATTCTCGTCATCTCTAGCAGCCAGTAACATACCCTGAGATTCAACGCCAAATATTTTAGCTGGTTCTAAATTAGCAACCATCATAATCTGTTTATCAATTAAATCTTTTGGAGCATAGTAATTAGCTATACCAGCCACAATCTGTCTTCTCTCATCGCCTAAATCGACCTGTAATTTTAATAATTTATTACTGTCTTCTATTTTTTCAGCTTCAATTATAGTTGCAATTCTTAAATCAACTTCCTGGAAATCATTAAAACTTATAAGCCCTTCCTCTTTCACTTTCTCTTCCTCCTGTTTTTCTTCGACATCAGTCAGCTCTTCTTTTTCATTATAATATTCTTCAAGATCAATTCTTGGAAAAATCGGATTACCCTTTGCTACAGCTCTACCTGCTGGCAATCCTCCCCAGGATAAATCATCCCAATCAGCCTTTTTAATCTCTTCCTGAATACCAATCTGTTTTCCTATCTCTTCAGGTGTATCGACTAAAAACGGTTTCAAAAGAACTCCGATCATTCTTAAAGATTCTAATAGGTTATAAAGTACTGTTCCCAGCTTTTCACGATTGTCCTCATCTCTAGCTAAAACCCAGGGCTCAGTCTGATCAATATATTTATTGGCCCTCCTAACAAGCTGCCAGATATCTTCTAAAGCTCTGGTATATCTAAGCTCTTCTAATTCTTCTGCAGCCTTATCAACAGTTTCAGCCGCCCTTTCTTTTAAACTACTATCATATTCGGTCTCTTCAGCTGGCTCAGGTATATTCCCAGAAAAATACTTTTCAACCATCGACAAAGACCTATGAAGAAGATTACCTAAATCGTTAGCCAAATCAGAATTGATTCTCTGAATCAAAGCTTCAGTCGAGTAGGTTCCATCAGTACCAAAGGAAACTTCCCGTAAAAGATAATATCTAATTGCATCTCTACCAAAATCATTAATCAACTCAATAGGATCAACAACATTCCCTCTTGACTTAGACATTTTACCAGTATCACTTAATAGCCAGCCATGACCAAAGACCTGATCAGGCAGGGGCAGTTCCAGCGCCATTAAGATAATCGGCCAGATGATTGTATGAAATCTCAGAATATCTTTACCGACTATGTGAATATCTGCAGGCCAGTATTTATTAAACTTAGCTTCATCCCTATTATAGCCCATCGCTGTTATATAATTACTTAAAGCATCAATCCAGACATAAATGACATGATCTGAATCTACTGGAACCTCAATCCCCCAATCAAAAGTAGTTCTGGAAACACTTAAGTCTTCAAGGCCACTTTCAATAAAACTAATCATCTCATTCCGCCTTGATTCCGGCTGGATAAATTTCGGATTATCTTTAATATGCTTGAGCAATCTATCAGCATACTTACTCATTTTAAAGAAATAACTTTCTTCTTCAACCCATTCAAGATCACGATTGCAATCAGGACAGACCTTTTCATCACCATCTAGCTGCCTATCAAGCCAGAATGTCTCACAGGGGGTACAATACCAGCCTTCATATTTTCCTAAATAAATATCTCCCTGTTTAAAAAGCTGTTTAAATATCTCCTGGACTACCTCTTCATGATCATTATCTGTAGTCCTGATAAATTGATTATAGTTAATTCCTAATCTATCCCAGAGATCTATAAAAGTAGCAACAATCTCATCGACATAATTCTGAGGCTCTTTACCAGCCTCATCTGCCTTCCTTTCAATCTTTTGACCATGCTCATCAGATCCTGTTAAGAACATTGTATCATAACCTCTTAAATCTTTATACCTTGCAATCGCATCTGCTGCAACAGTTGTATAAGCATGTCCGATATGTAAACGATCACTTGGATAATAAATTGGTGTAGTCACATAAAAAGTTTTTTCAGCCATAAGTTTCCCCTCTTTCTTCTAATTTCAATCTCTAAATTCAGATCTAGCATCTATTGCAATAGCTTCCTTATAAACCTGACTCTTTGGAATCCCTCTGATTTTAGATACTTCTTTAATCGCTTTTTTCTTAGTATAACCATTTTCAATTAATAATTCAAGGTGTTCCAGTATTGATAGATCAGTCAGCTTCTCCTCTTCAGATAATGATTGGTTTCCTGAGATAACTATTACAATTTCGCCTTTTATCTCTCTATTACCAATTTTATCTTTAATTTCTGCTGCGGTTCCATAGATCTTTTCCTCATGGATTTTACTAATCTCTCTAATTAGAGCAATCTCTCTATCAGCCATAATCTCAGCCAGATCAGCTATAGTATCCTGAGTGCGATAAGGAGATTCATAAATAATTGTTGTCCTCTCATCTAATTTTATACTGGCAAGCCTATCTTTTCTCTCCTGACCTTTTCTAGGAAGAAAACCCTCAAAAACAAATCTATCTGTAGCAAAGCCAGAGGCTACTAAAGCAGGAATAGCAGCTGATGGCCCAGGTAATGGGATAACCTCAACACCTTCATTTACAACTGCTTTAATTAATATTTCGCCAGGGTCAGATAGCCCTGGCATACCTGCATCACTTACTAAAGCAATATCCTGATTCATTTTCAATTTACCAATAATTTCTTCAGTTCGCATTTTTTCATTATGCTCATGATAACTGATTAAATCATTATCTATTTCAAAATGTTTAAGGAGCCTGCCAGTTCTTCTTGTATCCTCACAGGCAATTAAATCAACCTCTTTTAAAATCCTGATTGTCCTATAAGTTATATCTTCTAAATTTCCTATTGGCGTCGGGCAGATATATAATTTTCCTTTCATATCGCCCTGCCCTCCTCCATTTGATTTTCTAATAGCTGGAGGCAGAATAAACAGTCCCCATGACGCTTCTCACCAAAGCTCAAATGACAGATATGATAATTTTCCTGATACAAATGGGCTAAATTACTATAAGCTTTCTGCTTGGGGGTTATATCTTCTTCATCCTCTTTATTATTCTGTTCAAAGAGGAGCCGCTTCAAATCATTATTCTCTTTTTCCAATTCTTCATTTTCTTTATATAATTTATAAGTTATATCCTTTAGCTTCTGAAATTTTTGAGAAAGTTCTTCTATCTCTTCCTGAAAATAAGCCAGGGTGCTTAAAATTTCCTCATCCATTCTTATAAACCCCCTATTCTTTTCCAAGATCATAATCTTCTAAATCATCTACATCAACGACTATCGACTCTCCATCTATAGATACTTTCACTGTTTTCTTAATTAGATTTCTATCAATAACTTTACCTTTTGTACCAGTTTCTAATTCAACTTTTTCGCCATATGATGGCATCTCTTTTTTCATTCTCCGATATGAATCAGATTCATACCTGAGACAGCACATTAACCGGCCACAAAGCCCTGAAATTTTAGATGGATTTAATGACAGGTCCTGTTTTTTTGCCATTTTAATTGAAATAGGTTTAAATTCTCTAAGAAACCTTGTACAACATGTAGGCATCCCACATGGACCTAAGCCACCTAAATGCTTGGCTTCATCCCGAACACCAATCTGTCTTAACTCAATCCTTGTTTTAAAGACTCTGGCTAAATCCTTAACTAATTCTCTGAAATCAACTCTTCCGTCAGCTGTAAAATAAAAGATAATCTTATTATGATCGAATGTATATTCAACATCTACCAGCTTCATTGGAAGACCATGATCATCTATCTTTTCAAGACATATTTTAAAAGCCTCTCGTTCTAACTCTTTATTCTCATCATATTGAACCTTATCTTCTATTGTCGCTTCTCTTATAACTGGCTTCAATGGAGATACTATTTCTTCTTCTTTTATTTTTTTAGGGGTAGCCACTACCATTCCGAATTCTATTCCTCTTGAAGTTTCAACTATGACATAATCCTTCTTTTCTAATTCAAAAGCCTTTGGGTCAAAGTAATAAACTTTACCTGCTGGGCGAAACGTTACTCCTACTACTTTCTTCATATTTACACCTCTTAATACGCAACTTTAATAATAAATACTGGAGAGCTAATTCAATTTTTACATTTGCATTTATACTAGCACTAACCTCTCGAATAAGATCCAATTCCTCAATAAGTTCTGCCTTCGAAAATTTATTTCTTATAAACTTTATAGAATCTAAATAATCATTATTATTAATTTGTCCAATCTTTACATCTTCAACTACTATTATATCTCTATACCAGTCTATAAGCAAATCAAAAAGAGGTAAGTCTTCTTGATACCATTCTTTCCATTTATCAACTTCTCTAAAGACCTGAACTCTTGATTTATCTGCTAAATCAACTAAAAACTGAAAAACCTCATTTCTTTTTTGAAAAATTTCTCTATTATCAATAATTTTTTCTGCCTGTACTAGACTGCCTTTAGCAAGCCGGACCATAAGTTTAAGATTTTCTTCCTTGATTCCCTGCTGTTTAAAATACTTTATTAAAACCTCGTCTGAGAGAAACTCAAACCTGACCTGCTGACAGCGCGAAAGAATCGTTGGTAAAACTTTACTCTCATCTTCTGCTAGTAAGATCAGAGTCGCATAGTCTGGAGGCTCTTCTAAAGTCTTTAGCAATGAATTAGCAGCCTGTTCAGTCATCTTATCAGCTCCTGAAATTATAAAAAAACGATGCTGAGCTTCATAAGGTCTATAAGCAATCCTTTTCTGCAGATCTCGAATAAGATCAATCCCGATCTGATCTTTATTTTCTTCAGATTCCAAAAAATCAAAATCTGGGTGATTAGAATGTTTAACCTTAATACATTGAGTACATTCTTCACAGCTATCTTCATCCATATTTTCACAGAAATAAGTCTTAGCCAGAGTTTTAGCAAGCTCTTTCTGGCCAACCCCTTCCGGGCCTAAAAAAAGATAGGCATGACTTAAGCGCTGATTATTAAGCTGATTTCTGATTAACTTTTTAGCTTTCTCCTGATCTGGTATATCGGCAAATGCCATTAATTTCACCTCTAAATTTTATAAAAACCTTCTACATCTACTACAAAAACTGTCGCCCCGCCAACCTCAACATGCATTGGGAATGAATAGTGATCTTCTAAAGTATTCGCCACCGGTGACATCGAAGGTACAGTTTTATCTCTATGCTCGCAATTTTCTTTTAAAATTTCTATTAACTCATCTAAATATTTAGCTTCAGTTCCTATTAGAAAAGTAGTATTCCCTTCTCTTAAAAAACCCCCACTACTGTTAAGTTTTGTTGTCTGGAAACGGGCTTTATTTAAATTCCCCTGCAAACTGGCAGCATCACTATCATTTACTATAGCAACAACCATCTTCATCTTTGGAGATTCTTCAGCCATCTTATATCATCTCCTCAATTTCCTGCAAAATATCAGACTTAACCTCTTTTATTGACCTATTAGCATCTATAACTCTAAATCGTTCTGCCTCTTTAGCAAGTTCTAAATATCCATCGCGAATCTGCTTATAAAAATTAAGTTCTTCCCGTTCTAATCTATCGCCTAATTTATCTGCTGTCTGGGCCCTGGCTCTCGCCAACCCAACCTCTACTGGCAGATCTAAAAAGAAAGTTAAATCCGGTTTCAAATAATCAACCGCCCAGAGATTAATTTTTCTGACTATCTCAATATCTAAACCCCTACCGTATCCCTGATAGGCAAGATTAGAATCAAAATATCTATCAGATATAACAATTTTATTGTCATTTAATGCAGGCTTTACAATTTCCTCTACATGCTGAGCCCTATCGGCAGCAAATAAAAGAATCTCTGCTCTAGGAGTCATTTCACTCCAGTCTGGATCTAGCAAAAGCTGCCTGATTTTCTTACCGAGTCTTGTGGCACCCGGCTCTCTGGTAAGGAGAACATCAAAGCCCTTTTCCTTTAAATTATCGCCAATATATTTCTGTTGAGTGGTCTTGCCTGAACCCTCAAGACCTTCAAGTGTTATAAATAATCCTGACATCGATTAAAGTACCCCTCTCAAATACAGTGATTAAGTTAATGATACCACAATAATAAAAACAAAAAAAGGGTGCCTCCTGGCACCCTGAGAAATATTAATTATTTATTCGTTCAAATATGCATCTAACTCCATTGCTGCTTTAGCCCCACTAGCTGCAGCAGTAATCACCTGTTGATATCTCTGATCCTGGATATCCCCGGCTGCATAAACACCTGGTAGGTTTGTCTCCTGTTTATCATTTGCAATAATATAACCGGCATCATTTAATTTTAATTTTTCTTTAAATAAATTATTATTTGGAATGTAGCCAATTGCAATAAAGATACCATCAACATCTTCTAAAACTTCTGACTTCCCTTTCTTCTTGTCAAAGACCCTAATTCCAGAAAGTCCACTTTTATCTTCTAACAACTCTTCAACCTCGTTACTACATAAACATTCTATATCAGGATTTTCTCTAACTTTTCTTGCTAAAATCTCAGACCCTCTAAACTCATCTCGTCGATGAATTAAATATACCTTATTAGCAAATCTTGTTAGAAAATCAGCTTCTTCTAAAGCCACATCACCACCACCTACAACAGCAACAACCTTATCTCGGTAAAGCGCTCCATCACAAGTAGCACAATATGAGACTCCGCTACCAGTCAATTTATTTTCATTAGGCAGTCCAAGCTGTCTTGGTTTAGCTCCTGTCGCTATAATAATAGTCTTGGCATAATAAGATTCTAAAGTCGTATCAATCCTATAAGGCCTTTTTGTAAGATCAACCTCTTCAACGATATCAAAATCAAGATCAACCTCAAATCTACCAGCCTGTTCGATTAACTTCTGACCAAAATCAGGTCCAGATATCCCCTCTGGAAATCCTGGAAAATTATCCAGAGTACTACTATTTATAATCTGACCACCAGGTTGCTCTCCACCAATTACAACAGGCTTATGACCTGACCTACCTGAATAGATAGCAGCAGTTAACCCGGCTGGGCCGGCTCCTATAATTACAACTTCTTTCAAATTCTTTTCTGTCTCTTTTTCTTCCACGAAAAATAACCCCCTCAAGCTATATACATTTACATAAATATTTTATCACACTATATTATAGCTTAACTCTAGAACTGAATTTTTACAGTTAAATAGAATACAATCTAATCTACACTATAATTCGGGGCCTCTTTTGTAATATTTACATCATGAGGATGACTCTCCTTTAAACCAGCCGATGTAATCTTAATAAATTTACCTTCACGCTTTAAAGTATCTATATCTTTAACACCACAATAACCCATACCTGAGCGAAGTCCACCGGCTAACTGATAGAGCGTATCAGATAAAGGTCCTTTAAATGGCACCCTGCCTTCAATTCCTTCAGGAACCAGTTTGTCGGCTTCTGATTCAGCCTGGAAATATCTATCTTTACTACCCTTTTTCATGGCTTCCATCGAGCCCATGCCCCGATAAACTTTAAAACTCCGGCCTTTATAAATCTCCTTCTGACCCGGGCTCTCTTCAGTACCAGCCAAAATACTTCCAACCATAACCGCATCTGCTCCAGCAGCAATAGCCTTAACAATATCACCGGAATACTTGATACCACCATCAGCAATTATCGTCTTATCATATTTGTGAGCAATACTGGCTGCATTCATAACAGCTGAAATCTGAGGAACACCAACACCTGCAACAACTCTGGTAGTACAGATAGAGCCAGGTCCGATACCGACCTTAACAATATCTGCACCGGCTGCAAATAAAGCCTCTGTAGCTTCAGAAGTAGCAACATTCCCTGCCATTATATCGACATCAGGGTAATTACTCTTAACCCGCTTAACCATCTCTATTACCCCGGCAGAATGACCATGGGCAGTATCTATCACAATCAGGTCCACCTCTGCTTCGATCAACTTTTCAGCCCGAGCATATTCAGAATCCCCGACACCAACAGCCGCCCCAACCTGGAGCCTGCCATTCTTATCTTTAGTGGCATCAGGATATTTCTTCGCTTTCTCAATATCCTTAATTGTAATCAGCCCCATTAGAACATCATCATCGTCTACTAATGGCAGCTTTTCTATCTTATGTTCCTGCAATAATTTCTTCGCCTTCTCTAAAGTTGTATCGACAGGTCCAGTCACTAAACCATCAGAAGTCATAACCTCACAAATAGGCCGGTCATAATCTTCGATAAACCGCAGGTCTCGATTGGTTAAGATGCCGACCAGTTTCTTATCTTCATCTACAATTGGAACCCCGGAGATTCTAAACCTGGACATCAATTTCTCTGCCTCTTTAATTAAGTCATCAGGGCCTAAATAAAAAGGATCGATAATAACTCCGCTCTCCGAACGCTTTACCCGATCAATCTCTGCAGCCTGCTCTTCAGAACTCATATTCTTGTGGACTATCCCCAGACCACCTTCTCTAGCCATAGCAATCGCCATATCTGAATTCGTAACTGTATCCATGGCGGCGCTTAAAATAGGAATCTTCAAGCTAATATTTTCAGTCAGATTCGAGTCAGTTGAAACGGCAGCAGGAACCACTTCTGAATAAGCTGGAACTAACAGGATATCATCAAAAGTCAAAGCTTCACCAAGAATCTTTTCTTCTCGTGAGTACATTAGTTAAACCTCCTAAAAATTTATACCTTTAAAAAATATGTTCTAAGCCGTAACATAATATTTGATTTAGTTTAACAGATTTTCCGACCTCTGTCAAGATAATCGGTGATTAATAAAGGTAAATGGAGGAGTTTCCCAACTTATATAGAAGTAAAGAAAAAGCAGAAAATAATAATCATGAAATATATAGGAGGTATTATTAATATTATGAGTTCAAAAGTTTTTTATGCATCAACCAGAGCAAGCCAGAAGAACCAGAGCATGATTGAAAAGCTATATAGATTATTTAAAAGAGCAGGTTTTGATAACTTAATCGAAGAAGATGAACTAATCGGAATCAAACAGCATTTCGGAGAAATAGGCAATACTGCATTTATCAGACCGATCTATACCAGAAGAATTGTCGAGGCAATCAAAGAAGCCAGTGGCAAACCCTTCCTGACTGATGCCAACACCCTCTATGTCGGAGAAAGAGCAAATAGTGTTGATCACTTACATACTGCCCATAAAAATGGTTTCGGCTACAGTACTGTTGGAGCTCCATTAATAATTGCAGATGGAATTAACGGCAAATCATATCTTGAAATCAAAGTTGACTTAAAACATTTTGACAAAGTTAAAATTGGCAGTGAAATCTGTAATGCCGATGGAATGATCAGCCTGGCCCACTTTAAAGGCCATGGCCTCACAGGCTTTGGCGGCACCTTTAAAAATATAGGAATGGGCCTTGGTAGCCGGAGTGGCAAGCAGATGATGCATTCGACTGTTAAACCATCAATTGCAGAAGAACACTGTATTAAATGTAAAGAATGTGTCCTCTACTGTCCAGAAGATGCCATTGAAATCAATGACGACGAGAGCTTTATTATAGAAGAAAAATGTATCGGCTGTGGCGAGTGTGTTGTGACCTGCCCAACAGAAGCTATCACAATTGAATGGGAAGGTGGCAGCATGGAAGTCCAGGAACGTCAGGTTGAATTTACTGCCGGTGTTCTTAAAGCTATCGATAATAAAGCCGGTTATGTAAACTTCGTCAACAATGTCACCCCGGACTGTGACTGCTCTCCCTGGAGCGACCAGCCACTAATCAGAGATCAGGGAATCCTGGCCAGTAAAGATCCAGTTGCTTTAGAGCAGGCTTCACTAGATCTTACTATTGAAGCAGAAGCGCTATCAGAAACAGCTTTACCTGAAGAAACTGGAACTGCTAAAGGGGAAAATAAATTCAAACTAATTCATACTTCAACTGATGGCGGCGTAAGACAGATTGAATATGCTGAAGAATTAGGTCTGGGTAGCAGAGATTATAAGTTAATTAAAATATAATAACAAATGAAAAATAAAATCCCTATTCTGGCATGAACCAGAATAGGGTTAAATTTCTATTGGATCTCCTGACGACCGGCCAGCGACCTAGAAAGAGTTACTTCGTCAGCATACTCAAGATCCCCGCCGGCAGGTAATCCCTGGGCCAGCCTCGATAATTTAACATCCAGATCTGCTAATTTCTTCTGCAAATATAAAGCCGTAGCATCACCTTCAGCACTTGGGTCTGTTGCAATAATAATCTCTTTAATATTAAATTTTTTAATTCTTTCCTCTAAATTATCCAAAGAAAGTTCCTCAGGTCCAATATTATCAAGAGGAGAAATCAGACCATGGAGGACATGATAGATACCTCTAAATTCGCCAGTCTTCTCCATTGCAATAACATCCCCAGGGCTCTCAACAATACAGATTATATCTGTATTTCTATCTTCCTGCTGACAGATTGAGCAGAGCTCTTCAGATGTTAAGTTATGGCATTCCTGGCAGAACTGAATATCCCTCTTGATTGAAGTAATCGCCTGAGCCAGTTCATCTAAATCTTCCTGCTGTCTCTCTAAAAGATGAAAACTAAGCCTGGTGGCAGTTCGAGTACCAATCCCAGGCAGTTTTTCTAGTTCGGCTTTTAGCCGATTAAATGCTCTCGGGTATCGGTACATTTAAAACATCCCCGGTAGATTCATTCCTCCGGTAAGATCGCCCATTTCATCATTAATCATATCCTGGACCTCTCTCATACCTTCATTAATAGCAGCCAGCACTAAATCTTCAAGCATTTCAACATCATCAGGATCAACTGCATCTGGATCAATCTCTAAATCCAGCACCTCAAACTTACCAT
>CAYONR010000013.1:0-17420 GCA_964405365.1 uncultured Halanaerobiaceae bacterium | reverse complement strand
AATATCTGAAATCATTGTATTCATCAATATCACTCCTAATTATTTTTAATTAAAGTTTTACCTGTCATTGATTCAGGTTTTTCAATACCTAAAATATCTAGCATAGTCGGCGCAATATCAGCAAGAATTCCAGATTCAATACTTGCCTCTACTGGGCCACCTATATAAGCCAGAGGTACCGGGTTCGTTGTATGGGCAGTAAATGGACTGCCATCTTCTTCCTTCATCTGCTCGGCATTACCATGATCTGCAGTCAGTAATACCTGACCTCCTCTTTCAATTATAGCTGGAACAACTTTAGATACGCCTTTTTCAACTGCTTCCACAGCTTTAACAGCCGCATCAAAATCACCTGAATGACCAACCATATCACAGTTAGCATAGTTTAAAATTATTACATCATACTCTCCATTGTCAAGTAGTTCTAATAATTTATCAGTAACTTCTTCTGCGCTCATTTCCGGCTTTTGATCATAAGTTGCAACTTCCTGAGGTGATTGAATCAAAGTCCTATCTTCACCTGAATTGGCAACTTCTACTCCTCCATTAAAGAAGAAGGTTACATGTGCATATTTTTCTGTTTCGGCAATTCTTAATTGCTTTAAACCTTCTCTACTAATAACTTCACCTAAAGTATCCTTTATATCTTGAGGTCCAAAAGCAACAGGAAGATCAAATTCTTCATCATATTCAGTCATGCAGAGATAATATAAATTTTCTGGATGTTCTTCAGAAAGTTCAAATTCATCAAATTCTTCTAATGCCAGCGCCTTTGTAATCTGTCTGACTCTATCAGCTCTGAAGTTAAATACAATTACAGAATCATTTTCTTTTATTCTACCTTCAGAATTAATAACAACAGGCACTACAAATTCATCATCAACATTCTCTTCATATGAATCTTTAACTGCCTGCACTGCTGAATCAGCCTCTTTGCCTTCGCCTAAAACTAAAGCATTATAAGCCAGTTCCGTTCTCTCCCAGCGGTTATCTCTATCCATAGTATAATATCTGCCGCTGACTGTAGCTATCTCGCCAATACCAATTTCAGCTATTTTATTTTCAAGTTTTTCTAAATATTTAACAGCACTCTGAGGAGGTGTATCTCTACCATCTAATATTGCATGGATATACACCTCTTCAATGTTAGATCTTTTAGCTGCTTCAAGCAGTCCAAAAAGATGCCTGATATGGCTATGAACTCCACCATCAGATAATAATCCCATTAAATGGAGTGCTGAATTATTTGTTTTTGCATGATTAAAAGCCTCTTTAATCTTTGAATTACTAATTAGCTCATCATCTTCTAATGCTTTATTTATTCTAGTATAATCTTGATATATTATCCTGCCGCTACCAAGATTCAAATGTCCAACTTCTGAGTTACCCATCTGACCATCCGGCAGACCGACAGGTTTGCCAGAGGCTCCTAGTTCTGCTTTCGGATTGTTTTTAAATAATTCATCTATATACGGTGTGTTAGCGGCTCTAGTGGCATCTCCATCTTCTCGTGGAGCAATACCGTAACCATCCATAATAACCAGAGCTAATGGTTTAGGTCTATTTACTGGCATTATCTATCACTCCAGCAAAGCTTTCAGCTTCTAGACTGGCTCCACCAACAAGAGCACCGTCAATATCAGGTTTAGATATAAATTCTTCAATATTATGAGGCTTAACACTCCCACCATACTGAATTCTAACTTCAGATTCTTCGTCTGGTGCAAGTTCAGCAATAATTTCTCTAATTTTCTTAATTGTATCTGCAGCCTGGTCAGCTGAAGCACTTTCTCCAGTTCCAATTGCCCAGATAGGTTCATAAGCAATAGTAACTTTTTCTATATCATCAGAATTAACACCTGCTAAAGCAGCTTTCACTTGAAATGTTACAGTTTCTTTAGTTTTACCAGCTTCTCTTTCAGCTAAAGTTTCGCCAACACAAATAATCGGCTTTAAATTATATTGTAATGCAGATTTGACTTTTCTATTTACGTCCTGGTCTGTTTCGTTAAATATCTGTCTTCTCTCTGAGTGCCCAATAATTATATAGTCTATGCCAAGATCAGCCAACATACCTGGAGAAGTTTCACCTGTGTAAGCACCAGATTCTTTCCAGTGCATATTCTGGGCTCCAACTTTAATATTAGTACCTGCCAGTTCTTCAACTACTCCCTGTAAGGAAACATCATTAGGACAGACCGCCATATCCACATCTGTTCTATCTCCACAAATCTCTTTTAATTTTTTTACTAAAGCTCTGGCTTCGGAAGGCGTTTTGTTCATCTTCCAATTACCAGCTATAAAAGGTTTACGCATAGTTTATCACTCCTCTAAGTCATCTAATGCTTCTATTCCTGGTAATGGTTTTCCTTCGAAAAACTGAAGTGATGCTCCACCACCGGTTGAGACATGAGATATGTCACTTTTTACACCAGCTTTTTTAATTGCTGCAGCGGATTCGCCTCCACCAACAACTGAATAAGCATCGCTTTCAGCAACTGCTTTTGCAAGTTCCATAGTCCCTTTAGCAAATTGATCCATCTCAAAGACTCCGATAGGACCATTCCAGGTAACTGTTTTAGATTTATTTATAATTTCTTTATATTTTTTTAAAGTTTTAGGCCCGCCACTATCGAGAATTTGCCAACCTTTTGAAACTCCATCAATATCTACTACTTTATATTCACTATCGTCCTTAAACTCTTTAGCAACAACTACATCTTCTGGAAGAATAACTTCAACTCCCTTAACAGCGGCTTCATCCATAATCTCTTTTGCAAGCTCAACTCTATCTTCTTCAACAAGTGAATCGCCAACTTCTAAACCTTTTGCAAGTAAGAAGGTGTTGGCAATTCCTCCACCTAAAAGGAGATAATCTGCTCTTGGTATAATATTTTTGATTACATCCATTTTATCTGAGACTTTAGCGCCACCAATTATTGCTGTATATGGTTTTTCAGGATTATCTGTTGCTCTACTTAAAGCTTCTAGTTCTCTCTGAATCAAAAATCCTGCAATAGCTGGAAGATATTCAGTAACTCCAGTAGTTGATGCATGAGCTCTATGGGCTGCTCCAAAAGCATCATTTACAAATACATCAGCCAGACTTGCTAGAGACTTCGCATATTCAGGATCATTTTCTTTTTCTCCTGGATGAAATCTTGTGTTTTCTAATAGGAGCACATCTCCATCATCCATTTTCTCAATAGCTTCTTCAACTTCTTTACCTATAGATTCATCAGTTTTAAAAACTTCTTTCCCAAGTAAATCAGCGAGTTTATCTGCTACTGGGTCCATTCTATATTGTTCATCAACTTTTCCTCCTGGTCTACCTAAATGAGACATTAAAATAACCTTAGCATCTTCATTCATTAGAAATTTAATCGTTGGCAGGGCAGCTTCAATCCTTGTATCATCTGTTACTTTATCTCCATCTAATGGAACATTAAAATCAACTCGAACAAGTACTTTTTTATTCTTAAAATTAAAATCTTTCAAAGCTTTTTTCATCTATAATCCCTCCTGATAATTAATCAGTAAATCAGAATATTATAGCAGGCGACTCATGTAAAAAGCCACCTGCTATATTTTAATATTTATAATTTATAGTCCTACTTCTTTCATTTTGATTGCTAGATCTACAAGTCGACAGGAATAACCCCATTCGTTGTCATACCAGGTTAAAACTTTTACCTGATTGCCACCAATTACTTTAGTATGATTTGGATCATATACTGAAGAATGTGAATCTCCAAAAATATCTCTTGAAACGATTGGATCTTCAGTATAACCTAATATACCTTTAAGTTCACCTTCAGATGCTTCTTTCATAGCTTTATGAATATCTTCTACAGTTACATCTTCTTCAAGATCAACAACCATATCAATTAATGAACCTGTTGGAGTAGGGACTCTAACAGCCATACCATCAAGTTTGCCATCTAATTGAGGCATTACATCAGAAATAGCTTTAGCTGCACCAGTTGTTGTTGGAACAATATTTTCAGCAGCAGACCTACCTCTTGTTATCTTCTTCCAGGCATATGGTCCATCTAGAAGATTCTGAGAAGATGTATAGGCATGAATTGTTGTCATCAAACCCTTTTCAATCCCAAATTCATCATCAAGCACTTTGCAAACTGGAGCAAGTCCATTAGTTGTACATGAAGCATTAGATACTATATGATGTTTCTCTGAATCATAATCATCATCATTAACACCAAGCACAGTTGTGAAGTCTTCGTTGGTTGCTGGTGCTGAAATTATAACTTTTTTCGCACCTGCTTCTAGATGTTTCTTAGCATCTTCACCATCTGTAAAGAAACCAGTTGCTTCAATCACTACTTCAACTCCAAGCTCACCCCATGGCAATTGAGCAGGATCTTTTTCTGAGAAAACTTTAATCTTTTTACCATCAATAATAATACTATCATCAGTATAATCAACCTCAGCATCCAACTTACCAAAATTACTATCATATTTGAGTAGATAAGCCAACTGTTGTGGTTCTATAAGATCATTAACTGCTACAAACTCAACATCATCATTCTTATATGAACTTCTTACAACTCTTCTTCCAATTGCTCCAAAACCATTAATTGCTACTTTTACACTCATTTTATCACCCTCCTGATATTTTTGACAAAATCTATTAATAAATCCCTGAATTACAGAGATATTATTCTTCTTGCTGTCTCCTCATCTGTTATTAATACATCCTGATATTTCGGAGATATAATTGACTTAATTGCTTCAGCTTTCTTTTCTCCACCTGCTACAGCTATTACAGTTCCAATATTCTCAACATCTTCTAGATTCAAACCTATCGAAGGTGTCGAATAAACTATCTCACCAGCTAAATTACAATAGTAACCAAAAGCTTCTCCAATAGCACCCTTTGATAAAATTTCATTTATTTCAGATTGGTCCATACCTCTTCTAGCTGACATTTCATCTGCGTTGCCAACTCCATGAACAAGTATATTTGCCTTTTGTAAGATATCTAAAGTCTTTTGAATTGAAGGTTCACTCTTAATCAAAGAAATATTTTTTACTTTCAGATTATCAGGCACTTGTAATAAATAATACTTTCCGCCTATTTTTTTAGCAATTGAAGCTGCAATTGTATTAGCCTGAATATCTACCTCTTCACCAAGACCGCCTCTGCCTGGGACAACTATAGTATCTTCATATTTCTCATCACAAAAAGGCATCATCTCTGCCACCTGTGCCATTGTATAACCACCAGTGATTGCAATTACATCTCCAGATCTTAAAAGTCTTCGAAGATAGTTTGCTGCCACCCTACCTATTTCCCTAATTAAATTAGAATGTTCTAAGTTACAAGGGACTATTAAAACTTCATTAATATTCAATTCTTCTTCTACCTTTTTTTCTAGATTTGCAAAGTCCTTAATTTCAGTAAAGTATAATTCTAGCTCAGTTATAAAATCTTTTCCTTCCTGAGTCAATGAAACTCCTGCTCTACTGACTTTTATTAAACCCTGCTCATTTAAAAACTCAAGCTCATTTCTTACCTGACGAACACTTAATTTAAGTCCTTCAGATAAAGATCTTCTGCCTATAGGTTCCTCATGATAGATTTTCTTGAGAATAGAATATCTAACTTCTGCTAAATCAACTACTTCAGGCACTATTTTCTTCTGAATCTTAAAAAGATAATCCACAATTCACCACTCCTGGGTGTTAGAAGAACTTAAATACCGCCCGGGAACATAATTGTCCTTCTTGAACATATTTGTCCCGGCCACTGTAAAAAAACCTTACTTTTAGCTTCGACCTAATTATAGTATATTAATTTTCTTTTTGCAAGTGCAAATTAGAAATTTAACACCTTTTCCATTTTTTCCTCTCTACAGAAGAAGGAATATCAAGGCTATTTCTATACTTAGCGATTGTTCTTCTAGACAAATTTATGCCTTCATTTTGAGTAAGAATTTCTGCTAATTTACTATCACTGTAAGGTTTATCTTTGTTTTCATTTTTAATATATTCAGTAATTAAAGCTTTTATGCTAGCCGCAGAACGATTATCCACACCACTAGCAAAGAAAAATTTCATACTATAAAGACCTTGAGGAGTCTGAACATATTTATCATTACTGGCTCTGCTAACAGTTGATTCATGCATTTCAATATCATCAGCTACTTCTTGCATTGTCAGAGGTTGGAGATGTTTTACTCCTTCATTAATAAATTCTTTCTGCCTTTCAATTAAAACATTACTAATTTTTAAAAGTGTCATTCTTCGATGCTCAATTGCTCTAATTAACCAGATAGCCGCCTTAAATTTTTTCTCTAAAAATTCATTAGTCTCATCATCTTCAGTATTTTTCATTAAACTATAGTACTTAGGGTTTATAGACAATAAAGGGGTATTAGAAGTATTCAGTTCTGCATAATATTTTCCATTGTCTTTTTTTATCAGAATATCAGGTTCTAAATAATCAGTCTTTAATTCCTCATTAGAATATAGTAAAGCAGGTCTAGGTTGAAGATTTTTTATTTTTTCTAGAGCATATAGAACTTCTTCTTCAGTTGCCTTATATTTTTTCATTAACTTTTTAATAGAAAGATTATTTAATTCATCCCAGCAACCAGTCACTATTTTTATAGCCATGTCATTATCTCCACCTAGTGTTTCAAGTTGAATTAACAGCGCCTCTTTTATATTCCTGGAGGCTATTCCCACTGGATCAAGATGTTGTATTTTCTCCAATACATTATTAATTAAAACCGGACCCTCCCCTGTTTCCTCTACTAACTCTTCTACTGAAGGTATTAAAAGGCCATCCTGATTCAAATTGCTCACAATATATTTCCCTAAATCTAACTCTGATTCTAGTAAAACTTCATAAAGCTGATTTTCTAAATGTTCCATTAAAGCAGGTCGATAATTTGTATAACTCTCAAAGCTATCTCTATCTTTCCCCTCAGTTGAATTAGAGACACCTCTAAAATTTCTAGAACTATAGTGGTCTTCAAGACTTTTTTCCCATTCTTCTTTCTTATCTTCTTTTTCAAGAATTGGATTTTCTAAAAGCTCTTCATCAAGATATTCTTCCAGCTCTAAACTTGAAAATTGTAATAATTTAATAGCCATTTGTAGCTTGGGGGTCATAATTAATTCCTGGCGCTGCTCAATATTTATATCCATCTTTAAATCCATTAATTATTCCCCCTGATTTTTTCTGCTTTTTTGTGAATTCTCCGTAAACGATGATTAACACCTGACTTACTTAATGGTGGATCAATTTTTTCACCGAGCTCTTTAATACTAGCATAGGGATTCTTCATCCTCAAACGGGCTATTTCTTGTAAAGAAGAAGTAAGGTTTATCAATCCGACCTCTTGATCTATAAGCTCAATATCTTCAATTTGTTTCATAGCTGCCTCAACTGTCTTATCTAAATTTGCTGTTTCAAAATTTAATTTTCTATTAACATCATTTTTGATCTCTCTTAAGATTTTGACATCTTCCATTTTAAGTTGGGATTGTTGAGCACCAATTATATTTAATAATTTAGTTATACTCTCAAAATCTTTTAAATAAACCATATATCTTTCTTTATGATCAACCATTTTAGCAGATATCTTAAATAAAGAGAGTAATTTTATTACATCTTTTGCCTGGGCATGGTGTTCACAACGAAATTCTAAATGATAACCACTTCTAGGGTGATTAATTGAACCTCCTCCAATAAAAAGCCCTCTTAAATAAGCCCGACCTGAACTATCAGCCTGAAGAAACTCAGATTTAATTGTAAAATCAAGACCACGTTCTTCATTAAATATACCTAAATCAGCTAAAAGTTCACCTAACTCATCCTGAGGTGGTAAATTCAACTCATAGTATTGTTCTTTTTTTAAAGTTGTATTCTTTCTAACAATAATCTCTACTTCTAATTTATAATTATCTTTAAGCCATCTATAAATTAACCTTGCTAGATCACCATATTTTAATTTCAATTGCACAGAAAGACTTTTATTAATTATAGAAATAGAACCTGTTATTCTCAATAAAGCGGCCAGTTCAGATTTTCTCTCTTTAAAGGTTTGGTTTTCATATCTAATTAGTTCATGTTTGACTTCATCAGTGAAAGACATTTTTGAGCCTCCAGCTATTTATCTTTTAGTAGATTCAAAACAATATTAGCTAATTTTTCAGGATTATGACGCAAATAAGTGTTGTCTTTATTTTTAGCAATAAGATCTTCTTCTCTTACTTTTATATCCAGCTTTTTCAATTCATCATAATCAATTTTCACCGGAAATGCCCCTTCTTCTTCATATCTCCGAACAGACTTACCTGATATCTCCTTTTTATTTACAACAATCCAATCAAAAATATTATCACCAATATGACTATATATTGCTTTAAGATGATCAGAAGCAGAAAAGTTATCAGTCTCCCCAGGTTGGGTCATTACATTACAGATAAAAACCTTTTGAGCAGAACTATTTTTGATTTCCTTCTGAATTTCATCAATTAATAAATTTGGTAAAAGACTGGTATAAAGACTCCCTGGTCCTAATACAATTAAATCTGCTTCTTTAATAGATTCAAGCGCTCTCTGAGAAGGCTTGCAATTTGCTGGTTCTAAAAATACCTCATCAATCTCTTTTCCAGCAACAGGAATCAATGATTCTCCAATCTGCTTACTATTATCTTTATAAATTGCTCCAAGTTGAACATTTTCACTTGTGGCAGGAAGAACCTGTCCTCTGATAGCAAGTACCTTGCTTGATTCCTTAATTGCTTCTTCAAAATCATCTAAAACTTCAGACATTGAAGCTATAAATAAATTACCAAAACTATGACCAACTAAATGACCTTCATTACTAAAACGATATTGAAAAAGTTCCTGCATCAATGGCTCTGTATCAGCTAATGCAACCAGACAATTTCTAATATCTCCAGGTGGTGGCATCCCAAGTTCATCTCTTAACTTACCAGAACTACCTCCATCGTCAGCTACAGTCACAATAGCAGTTATATTGCTTGTCTTTAATTTCAAACCCCTTAAAAGAGTCGAGAGACCTGTCCCACCCCCAAGTGCAACAACCTTTGGGCCTTTCTGTAATACTTCTTTTTGATAAAGATCATCCACTAATCTTTCATTTTTTTGGCTTATTCTATCAAACATTTTTCTTAAAGAAAAGATAACCAGGATTATACCACCAATCAAATATATTGCCCCTAATAAATTTGTAACCAGATACCTTGGCAGGTCTATCATTTCAACCCAGGTATCTATATTTAATTGAATATAATTTAATAATTGCCTGTTAAAAACTAGTAATAAGCCAATTATTACAAAAGATAGCCCTAATAATAATAAAAATATCCACCTTTTAAGTTTTATCCCAGGATAAAACCATTTAAGTAATTTCAAAATAACCGCCACCTATTTGTTTATATCTCTATGCTCAAGATTAACTTTATAACCTAAACCTATTAAATATTCTTTTAAACGAATTACAGAAGCAACAGACCTATGTTTACCACCAGTACAACCTATTCCAATTGTAAAATGACTCTTGCCCTCTTTAATATATTCTGGAAGCAAAAATTTCATAAAATCAAACAACTTATCATAAAACCTATTCACTACTGGCCATTTAAATATATATTCCTGAACTTCATCAGTCTCACCAGTTTTTGGTCTTAGATCATCAATATAATGTGGATTCGGCATAAAACGAACATCAAAAATAGTATCTGCATCAATTGGCGGACCATACTTAAATCCAAATGAAATCAGAGATATTAAAATTCCACCACGCCCTTCTTTATCATGACCAAAAGTGCGATTTAAATCTTCTTTAAATTTCTTAACAGAAAGTTTACTTGTATCTATTATCTTAGTTGCTTTACCTTTTATTTCCGATAGCAACCCTCTTTCTTTTTTGATAGCTTCTAAAAGTCCACCTTCCTTGTCAAGAGGATGTCTCCGTCTCGTCTCTTTATACCTCTGAACCAGAGTATTATCTTCAGCGTCTAAAAACAGTACCTCATAATCAAAATCATCTTCATCAAGTTCATTAAGACAATTAATCAATTCATCAAAGAATTGATGGCCTCTTATATCACTTACTAAAGCAACTTTCTCCTGGCCTGAATGACTGCATAATTCAGCAAACTTAATTATTAATGCCGGAGGTAAGTTATCTACACAGTAATAACCTTTATCTTCTAGAGTGTCTAAAGCTAAAGACTTCCCAGCACCTGACATTCCTGTTATTATAATAAAACGCATATTTACCACCTTTCAAGCTATCCAGTAAACTAATTGATTTTATCAGCGTATTCATTTAATTTTCTTTCTGGAGATTTCATTATCGCCATAAATTCTAGTTTAGAAGCTTTAACAGGTCTTGAACTATAAAAGACTGCCTCATTATTACTTAAACGATCAATTGTTGCCAATCCAAGGGCATTATTTACTGCAAAAAATCTTTTATATCCATTTGCCTCATCTGGTAATGCATTATAATATTCGACCAATGCTGGAACATGTTTCCCAATATTTTCTAACATTTTTTGCAGCGCTAACATAGCCTTATCTTTATATTCTTTATTCAATAGCTGATCCCTCTCAAGCCCTAATTCCTGTAATGGCCAAAAGATTCTGTCACGATTCAAAATATCTTCGCGAATATCTCTAGTTATATTTACTTTCTGTAAAAACAACCCTGCTTCATTAAAGTTCTCTTTTAGAATATCAGTATTCTTTGTCGTAAGATTAAATTTAGTTATAATTAAGTCTGAAAGAAAACCACCTACAGTACCAGCAACATAATAACAGTATTCATCTAAATCAGAAAAGTTTTTGATATCTTTTTCTAAATATTTTTGCATGCCTGAATTCATTTCTTTTAACCAGTGAAATGACCTCGCCTTAACATAAGAATCAAGACCATGATAAGCTTCCCACAAAAGATTAACATTTCCAGTTAAAACTTTTAACGAATCATCAATAAATTCATCTGAGTATTCTTGAATCTCCTGAATCTCGGGTGGTTCCTGCCTATGTGCAGGATTAAATATTTCTACCACTTTATCCATTAATTTTTTTCGCTGATCATTTTCTAAATCAGGCAACTCATCTTCAAAATTATCAAGAAGTCTATCCTGTAAATAAACAATCATTACAGCATTCTTAATCTCAGTATCTAGCATTGGTATAGTTAATGAAAAACTTCTTGAAACTTCTTTTAGTATTCTTCGACAAAACCTCAAGGCTTCTTTATTCATCGCTGGCACTCCTTATAATAAAAAATAAAGTATAAATAACTATAATAAAACTAATTAAAATATATATAAGTGCAATTAGATTACTATAATCACGAATCGATTCAACAAATGTTTTTTCCGGTAATGGAATTTTGACCGGCTCTAAATATTCCATATTATCAAAATTAACTCCGAGAAATTCTTCCTGATACTCATCTTCAGGATAAAAATAATCTATAACTCTAGTTGCTTCTTCATTAATAAAATCTCCAGAATCATTAGAGCTCTGTTCATAATAAAATGACCAATTTGTTTTATAATTTTTAACTGGCCTAAAATTGTCATCCCCAAACGGATCAAAGCCTCCAATAAGCAAATAAACTTTACTGCCTTGAATATCCCCCAGGTATTCTTTCGGAAGATCGAGTAATATTTTATTATCTATTACTTCCACATTAATATCATAAATATCCCAGGGAGATTCTTCAGCATCGATATTTAAAATATCTCTTACAAGATCCTTTGGGTCATCATCTGGTTCTATTAACCTCAGCCACCAGCCACTAAACTGAATATGATAATCCCAGGGGTGATTTGAATTAAGTCTCACCCTGGCCCCTAACCGAAATAATTCAGACTGCCCTTTTGTAGAATCAATATCAAAATACATATGAATTAATTGATGACTAAAACCGTATTTTCCATCCCAGGGATCTTCAATATCACCAAATTCAAATATAAATCTATAATTTTCTTCAAAAGCCTGAATTTCAAATGTTTTTAGATCATAATGACCCTCACCTGGTTGGAAGACTCTATGCCCTGGATATTTATAAGTACCTGGCCCATAATCATCGCCTACAGGATCTTCACCATAATAAATAGTCTCAAAAAATTCATCGCTCAAATTATCATTAGCATAAACAAATCCTGGCATCAGTATTAAAATTGTTAAAAAAATGATAATAAATTTTCGGCACATGAGAAGCTCTCCTAACTTTCCTTCTCTTTAATTTTCTCCGTCAAATCTTTAGCAGCATTATATCCCATTGTATTTAAACGGTGATTCATAGCCGCTACTTCAAGAACTAAAGCTATATTTCTACCGGGTCTAACTGGAATAATTAACTCCGGAATTTTTATTCCAAGTATCTCAGTTTCATAAGAGTCCAGGCCAAGTCTTTCATAACTCTTATCATCTTTCCATTTATCTAAATGAACAACCATATCAATTCTGGTAAAATCCTTGACTGCTCCGGCACCAAATAGTCTTTTAACATTAATAATTCCAATCCCCCGCATCTCAAGGAAATGTTTTATCGATTCAGGTGCAGTTCCTATTAATTCTCTTTCACCTATAGCCCTTATGTTAATTTTATCATCTGCTACTAACCTATGTCCTCTTTTGATTAATTCTACTGCAGTTTCACTCTTACCAATTCCGCTTTTGCCTCGAATTAAAATTCCTAAACCATATATATCAACTAAGACACCATGTTCAATAATAATAGGTGCTAATTTTTCCTCTAGAAATGCTGTTAATCTACTTATAAATCTAGTTGTTGAAAGCTCTGACTGTAAAAGTGGAATACCATACTTGTTAGCCAATTCTATTAATTCAACCATCGGCTTAATATTTCTTGTAACAATAACTGCTCTAGGATTTAGAGTATAAAATTTTTCAAGCCTTTCTGTTAAAGTTTCTTTACTAAGACCTTCAAGAAAAGAAATTTCTGTTGTGCCTAAAATATGTATACGCTCTGGCACAAAATGTTTCCAATAACCTGCCAATTCAATTCCTGGTCTTTTTAAATCACTTACCTCTATTTTTCTTTTAATATTATTTTCTCCTGCCAGTAATTTAATAGATAACTTTTCTTGAATTTCTTTAACCGTAACTGATGGTTTTTTATCTACCAAGAAATCACCCCTTTATAGCTACCGCTATCGCACCAACCACTCCAGTATTATCTCCTAAAACCGCCTCTAAAAACCTGCAATCACTAGCAGATGCTGTTAAAGCATTTTCCTTTACAGATTTTTTCATATCAGACCAGAATAGTTCTTTTGCTTTCATTACGCCTCCACCAAATACTATTGTATCAGGATTAAAGAGATTTATTAAGTTAGCCACGCCAATTCCAAGATATCTTCCAGCTTCCTGATAAATTTTATTTGCCAGATCATCACCATCTCGAGCTGCTTTTGCAATATCATAGCCATCAATATCATCAATTTTACCCTCATAGTTTTTAAGAGATCTATCTGAATCATTTCTTAGTTCACTCTTAATATTCCTAATAATAGCAGTCCCAGAAGCCATCGCTTCAAGACAACCTTTATGCTGACCGAAGCCACAGGTAGGACCTGATGGCTCAATTATCATATGTCCCACTTCTCCAGCTCCATCATTACTTCCATGAAAAATCTTTTCTCCAATAACCAATCCGCCACCAATGCCAGTACTTATTGTAATATATACCAAAACTTCACTATCAATTCCAGCACCAAATAATTTTTCACCTAAAGCAGCAGCATTAGCATCATTTTCAAGCACAACTGGTATATTAATTTTTGATTCAAGCATTTCCACAATGGGAAAGTTTTCAAAAGGAAGATTGGAAGTCTCATAGACAATCCCCTTTTTTATACTAAGTGGTCCTGGACTGCCAACACCAACTCTTTTAATTTCTTCAAGACTTAATTCAGCTTTACCAACTACGGTTCTTATGCTCTTATCAATCTTATTTATTATATGTTCTTCGCCTTTTTCTACTTCAGTTGACATTTTGACATCTGCTAGAATATTACCTTTTTGATCAGCAACTGCAGTTAAAATCTTAGTTCCTCCTAAATCAACACCTACAAAAAAATTAGCCATTTAATATCTCCCTTTCAATCACTTAATTTACCATCACTCATTATAGTTTCATACTCATCTTCATTATAAGTATTTAAAAATTTATCTGTTCCAATTATAATAGTTAAACCTGTTATACTAAAATATAATGCAGGAAAAATTGGAGTGAAATACAAAAAGCCTCCAGTAATAGCTGTCACAATGGCCAGCCAGAAAAAAGACTGTAAGATGTTATCAACAGCCAAAAAGAAAGACCTTTTAACTTTAGTCCACAATTTAAGCTCAAAACCGTGAACTAATAAGCCCCAGAAATATAGTTGGGTAATACTAAAAAATATAGTTAAATAAACAAATAAAGCTGTTAAACCTAAAAATAATAAATTACCATCACTTCTCCCGTAAAAAAACCAGATATCTATTAATAAAATAAAATAAACTACTAGAGAATATATTATCGCCATTATTCCAGGTAAAAATGAATTTTTTATTGTTGAAATTATCTCTTTAAAACTAAAATCCTCATTCTGATATATTTTATTTAATAGATTTAACCCTGCTAATATTATTGGCCCTAATACGAAAATAGGCAACATAAAAGGAATGAAAAAGTCAAGATAAAGACCATTAACAAATAAAAATATAATAGGCGATATTAATAAAAACCAGATTAAATTTAAAATTATCGCCTTAAAAAGTCCACCATAAAAAGTTTTAAAAACATCCTTCATAATATCAATAGCTAACAATTTTAACCCTCCCCTAATTATATCTACTCTGCTTCATCATTGCAAGATAAAAGATATTCTAATACTTTAGCTACTCCCTGATTATCATTGGATTGGGTAATCCTGTCAGCTTTTGATCTGATTTCTTCAGGAGCATTCTCCATTGCAACTCCTAAGCCAGACATTTCTAGCATCGAAAGATCATTGTAGCCATCACCAACAGCTATTATTTCCTCTGAAGAAATATTATAGCTATTAGCAAGGTCAATTAAAGCCTTCCCTTTATTGACTTTAGATGCTGTTATTTCAATATATGTTTCCATTGACGATGATATGCTCAAACGATGTTTATAATACTTATTTAATTCATTTTTAAAATATTCTCTTCTTTTCTCTTGATCTTCAATAATTAATAGTTTAAGAGCAGAATTTTCAATATAGTTTTGTAACTTAACTTTAGTTTCCACTCCTGCGATATTAGTTATTTCTCCATATTCCCTGGCATATTCATTTCTCCAGCGATAATAATAGTTACCATCACTATAATATTGAATATGCAGCCCATAATCTTCTGCAAATTCAACTACCTCTTTAGTTAATTCATAAGAAATCAAATTTTCCTGTATCACTTCTCTATTTTTATTTTTGACTAAAGCACCATTATAGGTTATCAATGGTGTATCTAACTCTAATTCTTCAAGAAACGCAACAGCTGCTTCATACATACGCCCAGTAGCAAGTATAATTTTTTTTCCAGCTTTATCTGCTTTTTTAATTAAATCTGCTGTTTCACTATCAATCTCTTTCTCGGAAGTTAACAATGTATTATCTAAATCAATTGCAATCATTTTATAAATCATTATATATCACCTCTATACTATATTTATTCAAGTTTTATTGCAAAATTCCTGCCAAATAAAAAAAGAGCGCCTGCAAGGCGCCCCGATTTAATAGTTTTTTATTTATATTCATTCGTTAAAGCAAGAACATCCTTTTTAATCTCAGCTAATTTTTCATCATTATCATAATTCTTTAGAGTTTCATAGATAAATTCACCGACCTGCTTCATCTCTTCTTCACCCATACCTCTTGTTGTAACCGCTGGAGTTCCAATTCTAATTCCACTGGTTACAAATGGACTCCTGGTTTCAAAAGGGATAGTGTTTTTATTAACAGTGATTGCCACCTTATCTAAAGCCTCTTCCGCCTCTTTGCCTGTAATATCCATATTATTCAAGTCAACTAATAAGAGGTGATTATCTGTTCCACCAGAAACAAGTCTCATTCCATAATCCTGTAATTTTTCCCCTAATGCTCTTGCATTTCTAACAACTTTATCCTGATACTCTGCAAAATCATCGCTAAGAGCTTCTTTGAAGGAAACAGCTTTAGAAGCAATTATATGCATTAATGGTCCACCCTGAATCCCAGGGAAAATAGCTTTATCAATTTTCTTAGCATATTCCTCTTTACAGAGAATTAATCCACCTCTAGTACCCCTTAATGTCTTATGAGTTGTAGTAGTAACAAAATCTGCTTCTTCTACAGGGTTGGGATGAAGTCCAGTAGCAACAAGCCCCGCAATATGAGCCATATCAACCATAAAATAAGCCCCAACTTCATCGGCTATCTTTCTAAACTTTTTAAAATTAATAATTCTAGGATAAGCGCTAGCACCTGCAACTATCATTTTAGGCTTATATTCTTCAGCAAGCATTTTTACCTGTTTAAAGTCAATTACCTCTTTATTCTTTTCAACTCCATAATGAACAAAGTTATAATATTCTCCAGACATGTTCACAGGACTACCATGAGTTAAATGGCCACCATGAGTTAAATCCATAGCTAATACAGTATCGCCAGGTGATAATGTTGCAAAATAAACTGCCTGATTAGCCTGAGAACCTGAATGGGGCTGTACATTAGCATGATCAGCATCAAACAATTCTTTAGCTCTCTCAATAGCAAGTCTTTCTGCTTTATCGACTACCTCACAACCGCCATAATATCTTTTCCCAGGATAACCTTCAGCATATTTATTGGTCAAGCAGGAACCGGCTGCTTCTTTAACGGCTTCACTAACAAAGTTTTCAGAAGCTATTAATTCTATATTATTAGCCTGTCTATCTTGTTCTTCATTAATAATCTCTGCAATCTCTGGATCAATCTTTTTAATTTCCTTCAAAAAAATCATCTCCCCTTTATAACAGTTACATTAAACTGTATTTAAGATTTATTTATTAAATCTAATTTAATAAATAAATGGAAAAAAGCCGGAGAAAAACTCCGGCATATAAGTAAATTTATTCAGGGCTAATAGCATCAACAGGACATACAGGTTCACAGGCGCCACAATCTATACATGTATCAGCATCGATAACATATACTGAATCACCTTCACTGATTGCCTCTACAGGGCATTCTGGTTCACAGGCGCCACAGGAAATACAATCATCAGAAATTACATAAGCCATTTAAGCTCACCTCCTCAGATTATAAATATTGTCAAAAAAGTTAATAAAATATCCACAATTCTATTGATATTATATCTAGCATTTAAGCTAATGTCAATAGATATT